>NZ_JBAVFI010000264.1:0-3218 GCF_049588175.1 Mesobacillus sp. | reverse complement strand
GCTGATATGTAAAATACAGATGAATCTTTCCTCATCCAAAAACTCCTTTCTGTTACCAACGTTCCTTTTTTAGCACTTTAACACCCTAACATAAAAGAGCAATTTTTAAAAACCATCGGCTTATAACAGATGTAGTATTTCCTACTTTCCGAAAAAAATGTACTAGTTCTTCAAGTATTTTTAGCTGCGGCTCTGCTAAATGGCGATATCAAAAATCCTGTTGTTAAGAGCGAAAAACAACAGTCAAATTTATCACAGTCTTGGCTGCAAACGTAAATTTCGGCCTTCTGAAGCTCGTAAATCCATCTTCGTATATGACGAGTTTGTGTCTTTAGCAGCAATAAAACTACTAATCTATTGAATACATGTCGAATCTTGTTTAAAATTGTGTAAAAGAACATGGAATGCCTGTCAAGATATTAAAGCTAGAAAAAGCCATTAGTTAGGAGCAGATATTTTGAATAAAAAAATCTCCATCAGAACTATGACAATTGCTGCAATATTTCTTATCACTTTTTTGGGCTCTGAGAAAATCCGGTCCATTGAAAATACATCAGCTGAAACAAAAGTTGACGCAGTTCCAAAAATCACACGGACAGATGAAAAAGTCATAAAGAAAACCCTGGCCGATGATCGATTAGAGGTAGCCGCGAATAGCCCCGCATCAACTGGAGATGGTCTTAAAAACAAAAATGACTTGGTCCATGAAGACAAGAGGATTATAGATGGCGTACCCCACATCAGCCAGTTGCCTGAATTAGAGCGAGGCTGCGAGGTCACCAGCTTAACGATGCTTCTTCAATCACAAGGGATTGCAGCCGATAAAATGACTCTGGCAAAGCAAATTCATAAGCTTCCTTTCCGCGATGCAAACTATGTACGCAGTAATCCATATGATGGATTCGTTGGCGATATTTATACTTTCAGCAATTCAGGATATGGCGTTTATCATGGTCCAGTGGCCAAGCTGGCTGAGAAATACCTTCCCGGAAAAATCAAGGATGTGACTGGCCAGACGATCGAGTCTGTTTACAGCTTGATTGACAGCGGATCACCAGTTTGGGTTATCACCAATTCAACATTTGCTCCTCTGCCAGAATCTGAGTTTACAGTCTGGGATACGAACAGCGGAAAAGTAAAGATTACTTATAATGAGCATAGTGTCTTGATAGTTGGATATGACGGCGAGTCTATTTTCATCAATGATCCACTTGCCGATAAAGGTTATAAGTCCATTCCAAGAAATGGTTTTGAACAGGCGTGGGTCCAGATGGGCAGCCAGGCGATTGGCGTTATAAAGTAATAACTTTATTGTTTTATAGACTTAAGAAGTATTGCTGTTAGCAGTGCTTCTTTTTTTTGATTTTTCACAGCAAAAAGGAACGGAAATCAACAGGTCGTTAGCAGAACTATGTTTTTAAGTCTTTTGTTGTGGGTAAAATTAACCATATAATTATAATGGGGGCATATGATTGGACTTACATAATGGCAAGTTATTCTGGCAGACAACGGAAGAAAACGATATTGACATAAAAAGAAACGATATTGCAGATTATTATGACGCAGTTATCTTAGGTGGGGGCATGTCCGGTTCGTTATGCGCATATACGCTGGCAAATGAAGGATTGAAGGTGGCTATCATTGATAAGGGGAAAGTCGGCCGTGGCAGCACAATGGTTATTTCCTTTGCTAGATATTAAGGTAGCCTTTGCCTGGGGAGCAGTTTTTGGGGAATCTGTCGACAATCTCCCTTTTATCGGAAAACATCCGACTAAAGACAGGATCTACTATTTATTAGGGTATGGCGGAAATGGAACAGTATACAGTATGCTCGGGTCAGTTATTTTAAAAGATTTAATTTTAGGCAGATCGAACAAGGATGCGGAGATTGTAAAGCTGGATCGATGAGCATCCGGTTTTTTAAAAGAACTGGCCAATTGGCTCTTTCAAATAGCCCCTGGATGCTGTGAATAATATTAATTTTTTCTGAGTGTGAAAAGTCACAGGAGAATTCACCCACAAGAGCTATATTTAACTTATCATTAAGTTTAATAGGGGTGTTTGTATTGAAAGCTAACGTTGGGAAAATCGACCAAGTTATTCGGATTGTATTAGGATTAATCCTTATTTCTTTATTTTTCTTATTAGATGGCATCCTGAAATATATAGGAATTATTGGATTAGTTTTAGTACTGACTTCCTTCATTAAGTTCTGCCCGCTTTATACTTTATTTGGCATTAATACAAAGAAGGAAAAGAATTAATGAGAGAAGCCAGCCTTCGCGGCTGGCTCTTTTTATGCATAAAGCTTATTTTCTTCTTGTTTGAAGAAGCTTTTCATCGCATGGAATACGTCGGCTTTCTGCTTGAGGATAAAGTAACGGAAGTTTTCATCTTTAATGTTTTTATACGCGGACATTAGGGTCGAGTGGCGGTTGTACTGATTGACTTCTCCGTAACCAAACATATTGGAGACCTTCATCAGTTCTTCAACTAATTTCACACAGCGGGCGTTGTCGGAGGTCAGGTTATCACCATCAGAAAAATGGAATGGGTAAATATTGAACTTGCTTGGATTGTACTTATCATCAATAAGTTCAAGTGCTTTGCGGTAGGCGGATGAACAGATCGTTCCGCCACTCTCGCCTTTAGAGAAAAAGTCTTCCTCTGATACTACCTTTGCCTCAGTATGGTGGGCAATGAATTCTATTTCCACAGTTTCGTATTTGGAACGAAGGAAACGCGTCATCCAGAAGAAAAAGCTTCTGGCCATGTACTTTTCCCATAATCCCATCGATCCGCTCGTATCCATCATCGCAAGTACAACAGCTTTGGAATCCGGCTTCACGACTTCATTCCATGTCTTGAACTTCAGATCTTCCTTATAAATAGGGTGAAATGCTGGCTTTCCGGTCATCGCATTCCGTTTATAAGCGGTCATCATCGTTCGTTTCTTATCAATGTTGCCCATCAACCCAGTTTTCCTGATATCGTTGAATTCGATGTTTTCCACAAGGTGTTCCTGCTGCTCCTTACGCTTAAGGTTTGGGAGCTCCAATTGTTTAAATAACGCTTCTTCAATTTCCATCATTGATACTTCTGCTTCATAATAGTCCTCGCCAGCCTGGTCTCCAGCCCCCTGACCTTTTCCTGGTCCCTGCTGCTGTCCAGAGCCATCGCGCGCAACGACATCCCCAATCTTCGTGTCGCCGTTACCC
>NZ_JBAVFI010000263.1:0-1647 GCF_049588175.1 Mesobacillus sp. | reverse complement strand
GCGGGGATTTCAATACCAGAAACGCTGATTTCTCCGTCACCCATCGCCGCATGCAGGTCACCTAATGCGAAGAGTGCCCCTTCCTGGAAGACAGGGAAATAGAGGGTAGCGCCTGTGGTAATTAGTTTTGTGTCCATGTTCCCGCCGTGTGGTCCTGGGGTACCGTTGTTTACCGCGTCACCTTCAGGAGCAACCCCGATTACACCAATCATTGGGTTAAGGGGCAAGGAGATTTTTTCATTAAAAACGGCTTTGCCATCTTTAACAGGTATGATCTTCACTTCGAAATCTTTCAAACGATGTCCCATAACGCCGAGCTCTGGCCCTACTACCATGACACCTTGAGTTCCTAATCTGATGTCATCAATCGTTACTTTTAAAATATCTCCTGGTTGAGCACCCTCTACAAATACTGGCCCTGTTGCAGGATTGATTTGATTCCAGTCAATTGCGCTGAAAGTCGTATCTTCAGATGTAATCTGATCCTGGAAACAATCAAACGTTTCGATTTCGACCTGAGTGCCAGACTTCACTGTAAGCGCAGGCTGATTGTTTTTATCCATCGCATAAATAAATGTTTGGGTGGATAACTGTGCAGTCATAGATTTGCCTCCTTAATCTTTTGTATTTTCTGAATACTTAAAATTCTAACTGTTATTGATTCGATATGTTTGCAGAATTTCAATCTCTTTTTACAGGATTTTATCTATGTCGGGAAGATTTTGAACCTCGAGATGATCATCTGCACGATAAAAGATAGGAGGGCGGAGATCGGTGCAATCACCCAAATATTATCAATGGTGGTACTCAGCCATAAGCCGGTGATCCCCATCAGCCCAACACTAAGATTGTATTGCTTTTGGTGAAAGCTCCCTTTGAAGTAAGCAAAAATAAAGGGGACGCCCGCAGACGAAAAGAAAGATACAAAGTAGGGGAGCCATGCTCCGATATTAGGAGATAGCCAGACTGCAGCGAATCCGGTCATGATGGATAAAATGATTCCGACTAAATATGCTTGTTTTAATAATTGATGGGAACTAAGCTGTGTTTGTTGTCTGGATCTGGCATACAAAAACAGGCTCACAAGTGAATAGAGTGAATGACCAGTTCCTATAGCCAGCATGGCAATCACAATATAGATGATAATATGGGACAATAAGCCGTTCATTTGCATCATTTGGGACAATGGCAGCGCCTTCTTTTGGACAACGATGTAAATCGTTAAAACGGCAAATGCCAGCGATAAAGCAGTCCATGAAAATATAGAAAATCTTAGTGCTGACAGACGATGATTTGATTTTACAATATTAATAGAAGACCAAAAGGAAAAACTCGTAATGGTATGGCCAAGCATGATAAAAAGGAAAGTTAAAAAAGACAGTCCATTTTCTGTAAAACTCCCGCTGAAGATCCCGTTAAAATAATAGTTGAATTGCTCATAAACCAGCCCGATACCTGCGCGTAGATAAATCGTAAGCGCTGTAAAGGAAACGACGAAAAATATCGCAAATGACAGCAGGGTTCCAATTTTGTTGACGCCATAATTTCCACCTAAGCCAAATAAAATAAATCCAACGCTGAGGAAAAGAAAAACGCCCAGGACTGGGGAATGATGAAATAAATCGCGAAAAATAATGGCAATCACGG
>NZ_JBAVFI010000262.1:0-2954 GCF_049588175.1 Mesobacillus sp. | reverse complement strand
GGTCTAACCTTATATTTCAATGCGGTCTTTGTGTGGAACATGCCTACCTCTGGAGTCGTTAAATCGATAAGAACATCAGGCTCGATTTCCTGTAGGCATTTCTCGAAATCTGTATATACCAGAGCCTCGCTTTGAGGGAAGCCATCGATTTCTCCTACCTTCATTCCTTCATGCTTTCGGTCAACTACAGCAGCCAGTTCGTAATTCTCTGTGTCCAGCACAAGCTGTACTGCTTCTCTTCCCATTCTTCCGCGGGGGCCAGCTATAACTATTTTAACGTTTTTCATTTATGTATCTCCTTTAATTTAGCTGTCTTTACGTGTCCAGCGATCTTTATCTCTGGTGTTGAATTTAGCCATGACTCTGTCATGAGCTGTTTCAAGATCAATATTTAATGAGTTGGCAAAACAAATCATGACAAACAACATATCTCCCAGCTCTTCTTCAACTGTTTTTTCTTCTTCATCGTGTTTCTTGGGTTTCTCCCCATAATAATGGTTCACTTCTCGTGCCAATTCCCCAAGTTCCTCGGTCATTCTTGCTAGCAGAGCCAATGGGCTGAAGTAGCCTTCCTTAAACTGGCTTATATATTGGTCCACTTCCTGCTGGAGGTCTTTAACTGATTTATTTTCACCCAAGCAATTCACCCAACCTTCATATGTATGCTATTCTATATCGATGTTAGCTTAATGGAGAGTCTTTGACAAATATTTTTGATTTTAAATGTCCTTTAATAGGGACATTTCTTTATATCTTCTGCTATTTTATGCAACCAAAGCACCTTTGAATGATTTTCCCTCCGCTCTTACTATTGTGCCTTCAATCCTTTTGTACAGACATGCACTTTTAAAGGAGGTCGATATTATAAGCATGGCAATGAACTAATGTGAAACCAGCTCCCTGTAAAAGATTGCCCTTGTGTCTTATATTTTATATAATAAAAACGCTTTGACCGCTAGAAATATCCGTACAACTGGGAGGTATCATTTTGCTCTATGGCTTAAGATTTAAAAATATATTTTTCATTCTGCTCGGTGCAGCCATATTTTCTTTTGGGCTTGTGCATTTCAATATGCAGAATAACCTTGCAGAAGGCGGTTTTACAGGGATTACCCTTATGCTTTATTTTGTATTTGGATGGTCTCCTTCCATAACGAATTTATTGCTGAACCTGCCGCTTTTTTTCCTTGGCTGGAAGCTTCTCGGACGAAGCGTCTTTATTTACACGATTATCGGTACTGTGGGTGTATCCATATTCCTGGGAATCTTTCAAAAGTATCAAATTGAGATGCCATTATACGAAGATTTATTTTTGGCAGCCTTGTTTGCAGGTGTTTTTATCGGAATCGGACTCGGAATTATCTTTCGTTACGGAGGCACGACAGGCGGAGTCGATATTATTGCCAGGCTTGCTCAAAAATACTTTGGCTGGACGATGGGCCGAACAATGTTCATGTTTGATTTCGGCGTAATAACTCTTTCACTTATTACATATCTGAATTACCGTGAAGCTATGTACACACTTGTCGTTGTATTTGTCGGAGCGAGAGTAATTGACTTCATGCAGGAAGGTTCATACGCTGCCAGAGGTGCAATGATCATCTCTGATAAAAATGATGAAATCGCCGCAAAGATCATGAAGGATATGGACAGAGGGGTCACAAGCCTAAAGGCTGTGGGTTCATATACTAAAACAGAAAGAAACGTATTATACTGTGTCGTGGCGAAAAACGAAATCGTACGGCTGAAGAATGTTATTAACTCTGTGGACCCACATGCCTTTGTTTCGGTCACAGTTGTCCACGATGTCCTTGGAGAAGGCTTCACACTGGATGAAAATAAACTTCCTTTAGAAAGATAAAAAAATCCGGACAAAACTGTCCGGATTTTTTATTCGTCTCTTGTCATGCCTGTATAAATCAAAACAAGGCGGACAAGTTCAAGTACAGCAACAGCAGCAGCAGCTACATAAGTCAACGCTGCGGCATTGAGCACCTTCCTTGTTTCTCTTTCCTCATCATTCCGGATGATTCCCGCGGAAACAACCTGGTCCATTGCACGGTTTGAAGCATTGAATTCAACCGGCAATGTGATTACCTGGAACACAACCGCAGCCGCCATGAAGAGAATCCCCAGCAAGAGCATTCCGCTTAAATCCGCAAAAATACCGATCATTATCAAGATCCATGAAAAATTGGAGCCAATGTTAGCTACAGGTACAAGTGCATGCCGAAAACGAAGGAATGCATAATCCTGTGCATCCTGGATTGCATGGCCTACTTCGTGCGCCGCAATGGCAGCGGCGGCAACAGAATGACCAAAAAAGTTTTGTGAAGACAGGCGGACCACTTTGGAGCGCGGATCGTAATGGTCACTTAAGAATCCTCTCGTTTCTTCTACTCCAACATTATATAAACCGTTGTCATCCAGAATTCTACGCGCTACTTCAGCACCGGTCATATGTGAAGACGAAGTTACTTTTGAATATTTTTTATAAGTTCCTTTAACTCTGAATTGAGCCCAAAGCGGGATCAAAATAATGATCGCAAAGTAAATTAAATACACCCGAGAACCTCCTAACAGCTCTTGTTGTAATTACTATTTTATAAATGCTGATATTCGGTGTCAATTTTTCCGCTCTTTTTGAACCTTCTTCGACTTTTTACTGTCACCTTTGTATTTTCTCCAACCTACATAAGACAATGTAAGAATAATGATGCTTCCAGTAGAAATCATCACCCACCAGAGTGAGGGATCAGCTTCGTCCTCTGTCATTTCATCAAAAATGGTCTGCAAATCCGATTCAAGTGCTTCAAGCTCTTCCTGGCTTGAAGCTTCAGATAAAATTTGCGGACGGTACTGATCTATGAAACTTACCTTAGCATCAATTTTTTGGATGGTCTCAGGATTAATATCGATCTTCATGCTTGGATAAATTACATTATATAAAGACA
>NZ_JBAVFI010000261.1:0-1984 GCF_049588175.1 Mesobacillus sp. | reverse complement strand
ATTTTCTTCAGTAAATCTTCAATGAACAGCTCCTCGACCAGCAGCAGTTGAGCTAAATTGGCTGCGCGATGGATTTGGGCCTTATCAATAGTGAGCAGCATCATTTTCATGAGAATGTCCATTTTAGAACGTTTTACACGATTAAACGCCACAGTATAAATGGTCATCGGGAATTGCCAGATAACCGCTTTCTTGATTTGGACAGCTGGATTTTTAAGTAAATTCGCATGTAGCTGCTTTTTTAATTTATCCATTCATACCCACCTCTTCAAGGGTTCGCAATCCACCTTGCTTTTTGGCAGTTTCAAAAACGTGAGTATACATTTTTCTTGCATCCCTATGTTTCGTCCGCTCGGTGAACATCTTCGTGCTGCCAACCATCACAAGCAGCTCTCTTGCTCTCGACAATGCCACATTCAGCCTGCGATAGTCTTTGGCAAACCCGATATCATCCTGCTTATTATCATGATTACGCACCATACTTAACAGAATCACATCCATCTCCATGCCCTGGAATCTGTCCACTGTCCCTGTGCGGATGGTTAAGTGGGGCAAATGCAACTCCTGTTGAAGCATGCGGTCGATCCTTTTCACTTGTTCTCCGTAAAAACTAATAACTCCAATGCTTTTTTTCTCATTGGTTTCCATTCTTCCAGCTCGCTTTGCCTCAGCACTTGCATCATCCAATTCCTTCAGCAATTCGCCAATCCTTTTCAATTCAGCCGGATTGTACAGGCTTTTTCCGCCTTTCATTCTTTCTTCGAAAAATAAAGGCTCGTTCGGCATATCGAGCCAAAGGAGATGATTGTTCCGCTGGATGTGCATTGATGCCAGCTTGTGGTCACGATCCATATCGGAGTCGATTAAGCCACATTGGAGCTGTTCGTTTTCTTGCATATAAAATGGCGTTATCGTTTCCATAATGTTTTCATGCATCCGATATTGAATAGCAAGCATCGTTTTATTGTTTTTCGGCAAGTTTTTAAACAATCGCTCAAACAGCGACTCATTTAATAGCTTTTTAAGTTCAGCTTTTCCTTCAAAGTCTTCACTTTCTTCCGCCATTTCCTGCAGCGTTTCCTCCAGTGTATCGTTCCCCAAAAGAGGCGGCAGTTGATGATGGTCGCCGACCAGAATGATTTTTTTCCCTTTCAGCATCGGCAAAAGGAGCTCCGGCGGGGTTGCTTTTGATACTTCGTCAATAATGACAACGTCAAAAATCGGGTAGCTTTCAATGAAATCTTTGCGGGCGGAGGCAACACATGTTGTTCCAATTACATTTGCATGCTTCACATAAAGCTTTCGGATTTCATTCAGGTCATGGTCATTTGCTTCTTTTAGCAAGGACTGCCACATTCCCTGGACTTCCTGGAACAGCGGTAGTCCCTGCTTTTCCTGTTTCAACGACTCCCGCGTAAAAGAAACGCTCGCCAGCTTCTTTAATACCTCTTCGTGCTCCTTTTCAGGCTCTAAAGAAAGGATTTCATTTAGTGGCGCTTGTTCAGCTACTTTTTCTTTCATTATGCTGGAGAGATTTGCAAGACTGACTCCGATTTCGGTTTGTTTCTGCTTTGCTTCCTGCAGCTGGAGAGATTCTTGTTCCCGTTTTTGGCGATTCATTTTAACCCGCAGCTCGGCTTGCCCATATTGCTCTATCTTGGTTTGCAGTTCAAACGCTTTGGCTTCTTTTTCATGAAGCAATTCCTTTGCATTTGGAATCATTACTGCTGAGACTATCTTTTGTGCGTGCTGGTTTTGCAGGAAAGTAAGCTTGGCAGTCTGTTCGTTCATCTCTCTCTGATACTTTTGTTGCATCATCTTGGTTTCATCGAGAATAGGCTGAAGCTGGCCGATCAGTTCCTGTTTCAAATGCAGAAGTGCTTCTTGTGCCAATTTTTTATCTGTATCATTCAGTTTTAGCATGGCCGCTTTTTGCCAAAGGAAATGTCTCCGGCCATATAGCCCCTTAAGAAATGTTTCAAGC
>NZ_JBAVFI010000260.1:0-5605 GCF_049588175.1 Mesobacillus sp. | reverse complement strand
TTATTCAGTGGAGATTATGATAAGGTGATGGCTGCCTATATCATTGCAAATGGAGCTGCAGCTTACGACCACGAGGTAACAATCTTCCACACATTCTGGGGACTGAACGCTTTAAGGAAAGATGAGCCGATCCAGGTTGAAAAATCATTCATCGAAAAAATGTTTGGCAAGATGATGCCAAGAGGCGCTAACAAAATGGGTCTTTCAAAAATGAATTACGCAGGCTTTGGTCCTAAAATGATCAAAGATGTGATGAAAAAACATAATGCAATGCCGCTTCCTGATCTAATCGAAATGGCTAAGGAACAGGATGTAAAGCTTGTTGCCTGCCAAATGACAGTGGACCTGCTTGGTCTAAGGCAAGAAGAGATTATGGAAGGTGTTGAATTTGCCGGTGTAGCAGCATATCTTGCTGATGCAGAAAATGGCAACGTCAACCTGTTCATATAATAAGGGAATTTCACTTAGAGCGGATCACTGCTCTAAGTGAAAATAACCTCATAGATAAACTCAAAGTGGAGGTCGAATAATGGATACAGTAAAAACAAATTCCACAGTCGATGCAAAAGGGCTAGCTTGCCCAATGCCGATTGTCAGAACAAAAAAAGCAATCAACACTTTAAATCCTGGCGAGGTTTTAGAAGTGCTCGCAACGGATAAAGGTTCTAAGGCGGATATTCAGGCATGGGCAAAAAGCTCAGGTCATCAATATCTTGGAACAATCGAAGAAGGCGAAGTTCTTAAGCACTACCTCCGTAAAGGCGGAGAAAGTGAAGAAAAGGAAGAAACAAAATATCCAAATATTGTTTCAAACGATGATGTGATTAAGAAACTTGAAGCAAATGAAAATGTTGTTGTCCTTGATGTAAGGGAACCAGCTGAATATGCATTTGGACATATTCCAAATGCTGTTTCAATTCCCTTCGGAGAACTTGAAAGTCGAGTATCAGAACTAGATAAAACAAAAACATTCCTTGTTGTTTGCCGCACTGGAAACAGAAGTGATATGGCATCACAAACCCTTTCAAGCAATGGTTTTGAAAATGTTTGGAACGTTGTGCCAGGCATGTCTGATTGGAATGGTCCGACAGAGTCAAAAGTAAAATAATTTTTTTCGAAAAAAATATACCCTAGGAGGTAAGTTTTGATATGAAAGCTATGATGTCTAAAGATGTTACAAAAAAAGTATTCAACAAAGAACCATTCTTTATCCTTGATGTCCGTAATGAAACAGACTTTAATGATTGGAAAATCGAAGGCGAGAACTTTGAATACCTGAACATCCCATATTTTGATTTACTCGATGGTGTTGAAGAAATTCTTGATCAGATTCCAACTGACAAAGAAGTTCTAGTTGTATGTGCAAAAGAAGGTTCTTCAGTAATGGTTGCTGAAATGCTAGAAGAAGCTGGTCGTGAAGTGTCATATCTTCAGGGCGGAATGAAAGCTTGGAGCGAACACCTTGAGCCGGTTAAGGTTGGAGATCTTAAAGATGGCGGAGCTATGTATCAGTTTGTCCGTATCGGCAAGGGCTGCTTATCTTACATGGTTGCCTCTAATGGTGAAGCAGCATTGATCGATGCAACAAGAATGACAGATGTTTACCTTGATTTCGCTAAGGAAATTGGCGTGGAAATTAAGCATGTATTTGATACTCACCTACATGCAGACCACATTTCTGGCGGCAGAAAAATTGCTGAAGCAACAGGTGCATCTTACTGGCTACCACCTAAAGATGCTGAAGAAGTTACATTTAACTACCAGCCACTAGAAGATGGCAACAATGTGAAAATCGGTGAAACAAACATTGACATCAATGCTTTGTATACTCCTGGCCACACAATCGGATCAACCTCTTTCGTAGTAGATGAAAAGTATCTTCTATCCGGAGATATACTATTCATTGACTCAATCGGACGTCCCGACTTGGCTGGTAAGGCAGAAGACTGGGTATCTGACCTAAGAAACTCACTATACAATCGCTACAAACAGCTTTCAAATGAACTGATTGTACTTCCAGCTCACTTCATGATCATCGATGAGCTGAATGAAGACGGAAGCGTATCTGAAAAACTAGGTACTCTTTTCGCAAAGAACCACGGCTTGAACATTGAAGACGAAGCTGAGTTCAGAAAGCTTGTAACAGAGAATCTTCCGCCACAGCCAAATGCTTATCAGGAGATTCGTGAAACCAACATGGGTAAAATCAGCCCTGATGATGAAAAGCAAAGAGAAATGGAAATCGGGCCAAACCGCTGTGCGGTAAGATAATACAAATTTTCCTCAGGGGCGTTGAACTAATCCCCCTGAGGTGCACCTTAAACAGAAATTAAACCATCTTAGGAGGAATTTTACATGAACGTAGCAAAAGTATTAGACGCAAAAGGACTAGCTTGTCCAATGCCAATCGTTAAGACAAAGAAAGCAATCGCTGATATCCAATCAGGTGAAGTACTTGAAATCCATACAACTGACAAAGGCGCTGTAAAAGATCTAGCTGCTTGGGCACAATCTACTGGAAATGAACTTCTGAAGCATGAAGAAGAAAACGGTGTGTTCAAGTTCTGGATGAAGAAAGCCTAATTGAACGAAGGGGGAGCTTGTCCCCCTTTTCTTATGTTTTGAGAAAATAGTTTTATCTGATTTAGTAACACATCTTGTTTATGAAGAATAAGGAGGAAGCCTAATGGATTTAAACTTTTTAATCGTCATTTTCTTAATTGGCTTTATTGGTTCTTTTATTTCAGGTATGGTTGGCATCGGCGGTTCCATTATTAAATATCCTATGCTATTATACATTCCACCATTGTTTGGTTTGGCTGCGTTCAGTGCACATGAAGTGTCTGGAATCAGCGCGGTACAGGTATTCTTCGCTACAATCGGGGGAGTTTGGGCTTACCGCAAAGGCGGCTATTTGAATAAGACATTGATCATTTATATGGGTGCAAGCATCCTGATTGGTAGCTTAATCGGAAGCTATGGCTCCCAATTCATGTCAGAAGGCGGCATCAACGTTACTTATGGTATCCTTGCTCTGATTGCAGCAGTTATGATGTTTGTTCCTAAAAAGGGTATCGATGATATTCCGCTTGATCAGGTTACTTTCAATAAGTGGCTTGCGGCGGCGTTTGCATTTATCGTTGGGGTAGGTGCAGGTATCGTAGGAGCAGCTGGTGCATTCCTTCTTGTTCCAATCATGCTTGTTATCCTTAAGATACCAACAAGAATGACCATTGCTACTTCGCTGGCAATTACATTTATCTCTTCAATCGGATCTACAGTCGGAAAAGTTGTGACGGGCCAGGTAGATTATGTTCCGGCATTGATCATGGTGGTAGCAAGCTTAATCGCTTCTCCTCTTGGTGCGAATGCAGGGAAGAAGGTTAATACAAAAATCCTTCAGTATATCCTCGCAGTATTAATCCTTGGAACAGCTATTAAAATTTGGCTGGACATATTGTAGGTTAGAAAAGGCATTGCTTTTGCAATGCCTTTTTGCTTTTGATATAAAGTCAATTAAATAACTTCTATGGTAATGAGCTACCTGGATCTATTGGCTACTTCAATTAAGTATTCCGAAAGATAAGTCTTTAGCATCATCCATTAAACTATCAAACCATACGATATCCCTATTTAGAATATACTGAATATTTTATAATATTTAGGATATAGAAATATATTTTATAGGGGAGTGATACCATGTTAAAAGTCCTATCAACTTCAGCACTGTCTCTTGCTTTGGCAGGAAGTGCAGTATTTGCGGGAGTCAGTGCAAATGACTCAACAGCAAAACCACAAAGTAAATATGAAATCAGCCTTGCGCACCATGTTGGGGCGGCACCTGAACTTGTCGATAAAGCAAAGGAACTTGGAATCGATATTTCAAAAGTCGATCCTGCTGAAAAAGCAGCTGTGAATGGAGCAAAATTTCAGCAGCCAGGAGATAATCACGTTGCTTACAGACAAGCAAAAGGGGATGTCCCAGTCCTAGTTCTTTTAGCTAAGTATCCTGAGGGAGATGAACCTGTAGGTGATATGCAGGGGCAAGTTCCTGCAAAATACTATGAGGACTTGATTTTTGGAACAGAGTATAACCCTTATGAACTGAAACAGTTCAAACAATATGATGGAGCAGACGTTCCGAAAGACCGTACGATGCAAAACGCTTATAAAGAATCAAGCTATGGAAAAGTCAACTTGGTCCGCAAAGAAAATACTGAATTTGTTTGGGTAGAGATGCCAAAGGGTGCTTCATACTATTTGGATCAAGAAGGCAAATATGCTGAAAACGGTAAGTATGTACTTGGTAACGAGAACGGGGATGCGCACACTGGTGAATTCATTCGCGACTTGTTGAAAGCAGCCGATGACCAGGTAGACTTCTCACAATATGCCGAGAATGGCGAAGTGCCGAACGTTTTTATAATCCATGAAGGAACAGGAGCAGAATTCAGCCGCGACCCCGCACAGTTCTGGTCTCATAAATGGAGCCTATTAAGTGCTTTATACTATGGAAAATACTATGAAACAGGCAAACCAGCTGATCAGTATGAAGGCATGAATCAAGGTGCTTGGATTAACAAAACTGTTAAAGAGGATATGACTTATGATGGCGTGGTTGTTAACAACTACAACATCCAGCCAGGTATCGGCGGTAACGTTGCAGGATTTGATGCTGCATCAGGTACGTACAAAGAGGAAGCGAAAACAGGTCCTTTCCCTGCGCAGACAGGTGTTTATGCCCATGAATTTGGACATGCTCTAGGTTTGCCAGATTTCTATGACACTGTTTATACTTCAGAAGGTGTAGGGAACTATTCAATGATGGCAGGCGGGTCATGGATGCGCTATCCTGATGCCCCGGTTTACAGCGGAAACTCTCCGACACACTTTGATCCATTTTCTAAGGTATTCTTAGGATGGGCAAATCCAATTGAAGTTAAGGCTGAACAAGGTATAAGAGAAATTACATTGCCACCAATCAACAAAGCAACAGCTGATAACGGCATCGTTAAAATGGATGTTCCAGGCTCAAATGGCACGGAATACTTCTTATTTGAAAACGTTCAACAGGACGGCTTCAACAAAGGCTTAATCCGTCAGGGAGAGAATTCTAAAGGTTTAGTTGCGTGGCATGTAGATGAAAATGTCATTAATCTTTACCAGACTGCCGGCTTCCGTCCAAACAACGTGGAGAACTGGATGAACAAACGCTTCCAATTTAACCAGTCACAAACAGCAAGCAATGGTGATGTTGTAACTCACTACGGTTTATCTGTTGTACAGGCAGACGGAAAGTATGATCTTGAAAAGAACTTAAATCGAGGAGATGCAGGTGACTTCTTCAAGGCAGGCAGCAAGATCACTTCTGTTTCAAGCAATGTTCACTCTGGCTCTTACTACTTCTGGAAAGGTTTTAGCGACACACCTGCTGATTCGGGAATCCATGTAACAAACATTGTTGAAAACAAAGACGGCTCAATCTCAGCTAAATTCTTCTACAACTTTAATTCCAGTGTAAAATAAAAACCAAAAACCTGAGTTGGGTATTTCCCTGCTCAGGTTTTTGCAGTTTACATAGCTTTTTTAGCAGAAACAAATACAC
>NZ_JBAVFI010000259.1:0-1975 GCF_049588175.1 Mesobacillus sp. | reverse complement strand
GTAGTTAATTGGATATTGGAAAAGCCTCGGGATTATGTGACGGTTGATTATGATGGCCTTTGGAAAAAGCTGATTTATGAGCTGTTTGAAGAGTTTGTCCTGTATTTTTTGCCTGATTTGTTTGAAGACATTGATTTTACGAAGGAGCCTGAATTTCTGCAACAGGAGCTTTTTAAGGAGATTATTGAAGAGAGGAAAGGGAAACGAATCGCGGACCAAATTGTTAAGGTGTCTTTGAAAAATGGCCGTGATCAATGGATCTTAATTCATATAGAAGTTCAAGGCGAAACAGGCGCTGATTTTTCAGAAAGAATGTTCCGCTATTATTATAAAATTTACGACAAGTACAATCGTGATGTGGTGGCGATTGCGCTGTTGACGGATGCCTCCGGTCGCTTTCAGCCTGGCAAATACCACCGTGGAATTTTTGGAACAGAAGTGACTTATAAGTATAATAGCTATAAGTTTAACGATCATAATGAGGCTGAATTAGAAAATTCGAGCAACCCATTTGCGATCGCCGTACTTGCAGGAAAGTATGCAAATGCAGCCAAAAATGATGACGAGAAACGCTATCGATTTAAATACAAGCTAATGCGATTAGTATTACAAAAAATGATTCAGCCTCTAGACGAAAGACGCATCTATCTCTCCGCGCTTACTTACTTCATTGATTATTTACTCCAGCTACCAATAGAATTAACAGAAAAACTAAGAAACGAAATCATGATCTCGAAGGAGGCGATTGACTTGATTTACTTAGACCGAAAGAACCTACCACCAACATTTGGAGAATTGAGAAAAATGGAAAGGGAAGAAGGTAAAATAGAGGGGAAGATTGAAGGGAAACTTGAAGGATTGTTGATCGAACGAAAAAGAATTGTCTCAAAGTTAACCCGCGAAAATTTTACAGTTCAACAAATTGCCGATTTAACGGAATTATCTATTGAAGAGGTAAAAAAGTTACAACAATAGCTAAGCTAAAAAGATTTGAGGTTTGTCCATGGGGCATACCTCTTTTCTCTGAGGAAGCATGGGGACGTACCTAATGCTTCCGTTTATTAATGAGGATCTATCACAGATTTCAATAATTTTCGCTGGATACAAATATCAAAAAGAAGCAAAGGGTACGTCCCTTTGCTTCAGGACCGATTTTCGTTAAAATAAATATTGTCGATTTCCACTGTAGTTTTTCACAAATTATAAATGTCTGAATGTAACTTGTGTTTGATAATAAGTTATGAAGCATGATATAAGTGTAAAAGAAGTGGAACATTTGGCTTTGTATTTTTTGACTGAGAGTTTGAAGTTGTATCCATAGTGAGAGGATTTGAGTTTGAAATGATAGATAATTTTTGGCTTGAGTTACCACGCCCATTTTTTGTACTTGCACCAATGGAAGATGTGACTGATGTTGTTTTTCGTCACGTAGTAAGTGAAGCCGGCCGGCCGGATGTGTTTTTCACAGAGTTTACAAACTCGGATAGCTATTGTCATCCAGAGGGCATGAAAAGTGTGCGTGGCCGTTTGATTTTTACAGAAGATGAACAGCCAATGGTGGCACATATTTGGGGGGATAATCCCGAATATTTCCGTCAAATGAGTATTGGCATGGCAGAGCTAGGATTTAAAGGCATCGATATTAATATGGGCTGCCCTGTACCGAATGTAGCAACGAGAGGGAAAGGCAGTGGCCTTATTCTGCGTCCAGACGTTTCGGCAGAACTTATTCAAGCAGCAAAGGCGGGCGGGCTGCCTGTCAGCGTGAAAACACGACTGGGCTATAACGAGGTTCAGGAGTTGGAGGAGTGGCTATCGCATATTTTAAAACAGGATATTGCGAACCTTTCTATTCATTTACGTACAAGAAAGGAAATGAGCGAAGTAGATGCACATTGGGAGCTAATTCCGGAAATCAAAAAATTACGAGACCGTATCGCACCAAATACGCTACTAACAATCAATGGAGATATTC
>NZ_JBAVFI010000258.1:0-6111 GCF_049588175.1 Mesobacillus sp. | reverse complement strand
GGACTTAGCCGATATCAGTAAGGAATAGAGAAGAAACCAAGCTGAATTTTTCTGGCCGTTAAACTATAAATAATACGAAAACAGCCTTTAATAATAAAACAAATGTTCCCCCATACCTCCTCTTGTCTTAAAATACTATGAATCCTATTATAAATTTATCTGAAAAATTTGTAAATTCTAATATTAGTTCATTGTTAAAAAATAGGAAAATCTATATATTTTAACTTCCTTAAGATTGGTATTTGTATGGCTTAAAAACGGCATTACTTAGGTGTATTGTCCTTTAAGTAGGTAAACGAAGCAGATATAATTAATGAAGAAACTAAACAATCGTAAGTAAAAGGGGACCTGTTGATGGCCGCAATATTAATTGTTGATGATGATGTTAATATTTTATTTTTAGTAAAAAATCAGCTCCAGCAGGCGGGACATCATGTTTTCCAGGCATCGCACGGGACTGAGGCTTTAAAGGTTCTTGAGCAGACTGTCATTGATTTAGCGGTGGTCGATGTGATGATGCCAGGCATGAATGGCTACGAGCTGACTAGACAAATTAGGGAGATGCATGATATTCCTGTCATCATGCTGACGGCCAAGGGGCAAATTGACGACAAGGAACTGGGATTCCTTTCAGGAACGGATGATTACATCGTGAAGCCATTCGATCCAAAAGAATTGAATTTCAGGATCAATGCGCTGTTTCGCCGTTATCAAAAGCGTAGCAATCTGTTGATTACGATTGGAAATGTAACGATCAACCAGCAGAATTTCGAGATTCAGGTTCATGACCGTACGATTCTTTTGCCGCTTAAAGAATTTGAACTGCTTTCTTATATGGCGTCAAGGCCGAATCAGGTATTTACGAGAAACCAACTGATTGAAGAAATATGGGGACTTGATTTTACAGGAGATGAACGGACTTTAAATGTTCATATCAAAAGGCTGCGTGACCGTTTCTCTGAACTGACAAATGACTTTGCAATTAAAACGATCAGGGGAGTCGGATATTTAGTCGAGGTTCAGGGCAAATGAAATCGATTTATTCAAAGTTTGTTTTTGCGACGGTTGCCATTATTGTCATAAGCACGATTCTCGGCTTCTTTATTTCCAATACGTATTACCAACAGTATATAAAGCCTTTGAATGACGAAAAAAATGTCAGTGTGGCGAACAATCTTGCCGGGTACATTGATGGCGAGGCAAATCTTAACCTGGAAGCCTATTTAAAAAGTGCTGCTGCTATGGGCTATCAAATATACGTAGTCAGCGGCAGCGGCTATGAACGATATTTTGGGGCTGATTTTAAACGACAGAACCTCGGACAGGAAGCTGTGGATGCAGTGCTGAAAGGTGAAGTCTATCATGGCATGAAAGAATTCCCGATGGAAACCTTCGTGACTGGCTTTTTCGCTAATGAATTGCGCAATACAGTGGGTGTTCCGTTCCATTATCAAAACGAACAATATGCGATGTTTCTCCGCCCTGACATAAAGTTGTTGTTCAGTGAAATCCATGTCCTGATGGGCTGGATGATCCTGATTATGTTTTTTGTCAGCGTCATCCTTGTGCTGATTGCATCCAAGTACCTGGTCAAGCCAATCGCAAAGCTGACCACGGCAACCAAGGAAATCCAGGAAGGGAAATTTGACATCAAACTGGATATTAGCAGACAGGATGAATTAGGGGTGCTGGCAAGGAGCTTTGAGGAGATGAGTTTAAGGCTGAGCCAGCTTGATCAGATGCGGACAGAATTTGTTTCAAATGTGTCCCATGATTTCCAATCACCGTTACAGAATATCCAGGGCTATTCTCAAATGTTGGAGAAGGAAAATTTGCCTCCCGCTGAAAAAGCACAGTACATCCACGTGATTCAGCAGGAAACAGGCCGGCTGAGCTTGCTGACAAAGCAGCTTCTTCTTCTCACTTCTTTGGAAAAAGAGGATTTTTATTTCAAGCCTGCTGCTTTTCAATTAGGAAATCAGCTGAAGGACTTGGTTCAAACATATTTATGGCAGCTTGATGAGAAGGGGATTACGATTACCTACAACATTCCGAGTGTTGTTTTCTATGGAGATTCTTCGCTGCTTTATAATGTTTGGGAAAATCTTTTAACAAATGCCATTAAGTACAATAAAGAAAACGGGGAAATAGAGCTTTCTCTCCGTGATGAATCAGATTGTATCACAGTGGCCATCAAGGATACTGGAATCGGGATGGATACTGGAGAAATGGAGCGGATTTTCGAAAGATTTTACCGTGCGGATCCTTCAAGGTTCAGAGGAATAGAAGGCACAGGCCTCGGCCTGTCAATTGTAAACCGAATCATAAAATTGCATAAAGGAACAATTTTGGTAAACAGCGAGCCTGATAAAGGGACTGAATTTATTGTCACACTTCCAAAATTGTAATCTGGTGTTCACCTTCCGTTCACTTTCGATTCTTATAATGAGAATCGTTAGTAAGCGGAAGGTGTTTTTTTTGAAATCATTTAAGGGGTGGTTATTTTGAAGGGAAAAAATTTTGCACTGCTCAGATTCTCAGCTGTATTTTCAGTGATTGGAGCGATGCTGGGCGCACACATGGCCGGTTCAGGTTCATACGCGTTCCGGCCGATCCATGCTCACATATTGGTGGTTGGCTGGTTAACACTGTTTGCCTGGGCAGTTTATTATGAAGTTTTTACAATCACATCGAAAAAGCTGGCTGTATGGCACACATGGACAGCGATCATCGGGGCATCAGGGCTTACGGCGGGAATGTGGCTGCAAAATTTGAAGCCATTTGATCTGCCAGAAGCGGCATCGCTGATTTTATATATTGGCGGTGGCGTGACTCTGCTAGTCAGTTTTATTCTTTTTCTGGTTTCTACATTTTTTATTGAAAAGAAGTGAGGCGGGAAGGATCATGATAAGCGTCTCCAGGAGTGAGGGGAAAGCATGTTGAAGTGGGCTAAGAAATTAACGGTTTTTTCAAGCAGTAAAAAGGGAGCGAAGGGCATTGTTGCAATCTGGTTTATTGCTGCAATCCTTATGGGATGGCTGGCCCCGGGTGCGAGTGATTATGCGACTAGCATAAATGAGTCGGGGCTTCCGGAGGATTCAGTTTCACAAAAAGCGGATGAGAAAATTAAGGAGTATTTTCCGGAGGACAAAGGGACGCCGGCTTTGCTTGTTTTTAATAAAAAGAGTGAATTCACCGATACCGATTTTGCCGTTATTGATGATATCAGCAAAAAAATAGAAGCGGCGAAGCTTGAACCAGTGAAGGCGGTTGTACCTTTTCATAAGATGCCTCCTCAGGCAAAAGCGTCGTTTCTATCAGAAAACAATACAACATTGATTTTACCGGTGTCATTGAAGGAAAATCTTGAGCGGAAGACGATTAACGAGACGATCGAGAATTTAGGCAAGATGGCGAAAGCGGAATTAAAGTCCAATGATGATGTTAAGCTGGCGATCACGGGCCCAGCTGGTATTGTCGCGGATATGATCAGCATTTTTGCTAGAGCCGATGTTGTCCTGCTGCTTGGGACGATGGGGCTGATCTTTGTTTTGTTAATCGTGATTTATCGTTCACCGCTGTTGGCTTTGGTGCCGTTATTAGGTGCTGGGATTGTCTATGAGGTGGTAAATAAGACAATTGGCATATTTGGCTCAGCGGGCATGGGAATTGACAGCCAAGCGACCTCGATTATGTCGATTCTGCTTTTTGCTGCATTAACGGATTATTCCTTGTTCATCGTGGCGCGTTTCAAGGAAGAACTGAAGAAAGAGGAAAATAAGTACACAGCAATGAAGCGGGCGATGGAGGAGGTTACAGAGCCGATCCTCTTTAGCGGCGGTACGGTCCTTGCGGCGATGCTCGTCTTGTTTGCTGCCATTTATGAACCATACCGGAACTTTGCTCCGGTATTCTCGCTTGCATTGGTGCTGATCATTTTAGGCGGCCTCACTTTGCTGCCGGCCTTATATGTTCTTTTTGGAAGAAAAGCGTTCTGGCCAGCGATCCCGAAGGTCGATTTTACAGAAGAGGCGAAACAAACCTTTTGGGCAAAGCTCGGCTCTGGCGTTGTGAAAAATCCTTTGAAAAGCGGTTTTTTTGTGCTGATCCCGCTTGTGATCATTGCCTTGAACACATTGAACATCGAGTACTCCTTCAATTTGATAAAGTCCTTCCCTGACGATATCCAGTCACGTCAAGGATATGAAATTCTGGAAAATAATTTCTCGCCAGGTGAGTTGGCACCTACAACGGTTGTCGTTGAAAGCAATGAAGAATTGGACGTAGAAAAGCTGCAGTCGTTGAGAGAAGAGCTACTGTCAGTTAAAGGGGTTGAAATGGTAAATCCCAACTTTTGATCTAAAGATCCAATAGAGAAAATGAGACTCGATTCATCGTTTTCTGAGAATCGCAAAGCGGCTTCGCTGGAGATTGTGTTTGCAGGGAACCCTTATGATCAAAAAACGTTTGATATTTTAAACGAGATTCGTAATGACAAGTCTGAGCTAATCGACAATGCCGGTCTGGAAGGGACCAAGTTATATTTTGCTGGTGAAACAGCGAAGCAGGCGGAAATTCGTGATGTCAATCAGCGGGATACGATGGTGGTCGTCGTTTTAACCACTGTTGTCATTATGCTTTTGCTGGGATTGCAGACGAAATCACTGCTTGCACCAATTTACATGATGGCAACCATCATCCTGTCATACTTTACAGCGCTCGGAGCTGGCTCATTTATCTTTGACCAATTCTTCGGCTATACGGAAATCAGCTACCGGATCCCGTTGTACACCTTTATCTTCCTTGTGGCTTTAGGGGTGGACTACAATATCATGCTAATTTCACGGATAAAAGAGGAAGCGAGAAAGCACCCGATCAAAGAAGCAATCAGCCTCGGATTGGCGCATACAGGGGGAGTCATTTCTTCAGCAGGATTAATCCTGGCCGCGACATTTGCAGTCCTGATCACCCAGCCAATCATGGAATTGTTCATGTTTGGATTTACAGTTGCTATCGGTGTATTGATCGACACATTCCTGATCAGAACCATTCTGGTACCTGCAATCATGGTGAAGTTGGGGAAATACAGCCTTTGGCCGCAGAAGGTGACGGCTGAAGAGGCAGATTTGAACGTATAAGCGAGAATGGGAGTTGGGAAAATTATCGAGGGTATTTTTCAAATAAAAAAGCGTGCTCATCAATGTGGGCGCGCTTTTAGCATAAGTATTTAGCTTTTTTCTAATTCTTCCTCAAAATAAAAAGTGCTGGGATGTTCCTTGACGATATAGGAGAACCTCTTCATGTTTTTTACATATTGAGATTTCATGATCGTCACAGTTTCCCCAGTCTCTCTAATGTTCACAGACTGACCAGCCTTATATAAGTTGCTCGAGCTTTTCAATTAGACACGCCCTTTCATAGTCTTTTTATTATAACATATTTTTCACTTTCTTTCCGGAAATATGAGAGTGTCGGATGGGCTCTTGCTCTAACATTATGGACGAATATTGGGCAATATATGATTTTGCCTATATTTTGGTAATTCTTTTAAAGCTTGCACAATTATATTATTTCTGTTATTCTTAGGAAGAATTATTTTTGCCGGTATGTAAGGGAAGAACATGTAATGCTTTTTCGCCTGGATATCACTGAGAGCAAGAATAGTAACAAATTGTGTGGATTACACACTAGGAGGCAACAAATATGGAAAACGGTAAAGTAAAATGGTTTAACGCAGAAAAAGGTTTTGGATTCATCGAACGCGAAGGCGGAGAAGACGTATTCGTACATTTCTCAGCTATCCAAGGCGAAGGTTTCAAATCACTTGAAGAAGGTCAAGAAGTTTCTTTTGACGTAGAACAAGGCGCTCGTGGACCACAAGCAGCTAACGTTACAAAACTATAATAACGATTGGCACATACAAACAAGCTCTGAGTAATCAGAGCTTGTTTTTTTATACCCTGCTTTAGCACACCACCGTACTGGGGGTCAGACCCCCAGTGGTTTAACGCGTTGCAGTGCCGGGGGTCTGACCCCCGGTGCTTTAATGTGTGAAAGGATTTTCTTTTTATGTACAAAATATGTATAACAAAAAACCCCACTTGGTTAGAG
>NZ_JBAVFI010000257.1:0-1982 GCF_049588175.1 Mesobacillus sp. | reverse complement strand
CAATATCTCCGGCATAATGCCCAAGGCTGTCGTTGATGATTTTGAAACGATCAATATCTATTACAAGAACTGCGAGGAGCTCCTTCTTTTTCTTGGCCCGGCGAAGCCTTTCCTCTAGCTGTTCGGTGAACCTCATCCTGTTCGGCAAGCCGGTATCATGGTCATAGTAGGCTAGCTGGATTATTTTTTCTTCTGTTTTCTTCTGATCAGTGATATTCCGTCCAATCCCATATGTTCCGACACATTCACCATTAATTGTTATCGGAATATTTTTCACCTGAAAAATCTGCGTTTCTCCGCTCTTAATCGGGATTTCGATTGTATAGGTCTGGTCCCTTCCCCTTAAAGCCTGGACAAAATGCATTTTAGCGCGCGGAACATCTTCCTGGTTGATAAAGCTCAACGCAGGTTTGCCAATAAGCTCAGTTTCACTGAAACCGAATGTTCTTAAAAACGATTGGTTCACGCTTGTGAAGTTCCCTTTTAAATCAGTTGAATAAACAAAATCGCCATTGTTATCGAACAGCGACCGATAATATTGCTCGGAAATTTTCAAGCTTTCATTCAGATGGAGAATATCTTGTTGTGAGGTTTCAACTAAAGTGGTCAAAGTATTAATTGTATACTGATTATGTTTTTGTAAAATTAATTCCAGTTCTTGCTTGTTAAAAATCGTAAAGCAAACAACCATATGTTTTTGTGCAGGCAAATTTTCGCCGGCTTCACAGTTCATCAACGCAGCCTGTGGTAGTTTTTCTATAATCAAATCCTGCAGAGCGTAAATAATTTGTTCATCTTCTTGCCTGAAAAAAATTTGCACAAGCAAATTTGGGCAAGCTTGCAATGAATTACTCTCGATATAGCTATTAAGTTGTTCTTCGTTTTGATAAACGCAGCTTTTTGTCGTAGCCATTGCAATCTCCAATAATCTTATTTCTCCAATATCCCTATCTCCTAAAATACCATATTTTCATGGGCGAAGATATGACAAAAAAAGAAAAAGCTGCCAACATATCAGCAGCTTTTTCGACAAAATCGATTATTAGAACAAGTCTGTTCCAAGCGGAAGCGAGAATCCCAAATATAATACAAGAAGCAATGCAACAATGAACTGGATCCATAAAATTGAAGCTTTTTCGTTCTTCTTCGTGCGGATCAAGATCATTTCCAGCATGGAAATAACCCAAAGTCCTACTGCTGCCTTCAGCACGTACATAATAGAAATGTTTATGCTGGACAATAGCATAAAGCCTGTCAACAGAATCAGCAGGTAAACAACCCTTAGGATCATGTGGACAATCTTTGAGCCTTTTTCTTTACCGCTTTTATGTAGGCCTAATGAAACAAAAAATAAAATAAGCGCCAAAAACCACGCAGTCATATGGGCATGTATCATTTTTACACGTCCTCCTATCGTCAAATTCTAAAATATCATACCATATACAAAAGGAAAATCCTAAATATAAAGTGTTCATATGACCAATTGTCAGCCTATAAAAGGTTAGCCTTGTACTATATTGCTCAACGTACCGATTCCTTCAACAGAAATTTCAATCCTATCCCCTGATTTGAGGAATCGTGGAGGTTTATAGCCTTTGCCTACTCCCGCTGGCGTACCGGTAGCGATGATATCTCCAGGCTCCAGCGTCATGCCCTGTGATAGGACTGAAATGATTTCTTCGACCGGAAAGATAAAGTTTTCCGTGTTTGAATCCTGCCTGATTTCTCCATTCACCAGCGTCTGGATATTCAGGTTGTTCGGATTCTTAATTGCTGACTTATGGACGATCCATGGTCCCATCGGACAGGTTGTGTCCAGGCTCTTGCCGATGAAAAACTGTTTATGGCGCGCCTACAAGTCTCTCGCTGTTACATCATTGATTATCGTATATCCGAAGACATACTCGAGTGCCTCTTCCAGATTAATCGCTTTACCTTGCTTTCCGATGATAACTGCTAGCTCACCTTCATAATCTAGCTGA
>NZ_JBAVFI010000256.1:0-6495 GCF_049588175.1 Mesobacillus sp. | reverse complement strand
GGCTACTTTAGCAGAAGAGCTATATGCTAATTTGAAGACTTCCGGGCTGGATGTTCTTCTGGATGACCGCCAGGAACGTCCAGGTGTAAAATTCGCTGATTCCGACCTGATTGGCCTGCCTGTCAGGGTAACGGTTGGCAAAAAAGCGAGTGAGGGCATTGTGGAAGTGAAAATCCGTAAAAATGGTGAAATGCAGGAAATCCATAAGGATCAACTTTCTGAAGCGCTTAAGACTTTATTGCAAGAACTATAGTAGTGCAGCGGGTCCTATTTCGGGACCCGCTTTTTTAAAATGTAAGACCACTCTGTAAAAATGTGTGTCTGAATAGCTAATTTACATACCTCATGTTGCAAAGTTTTTGCATGAGTGTCTTTGTAAAAGGTGATTGTTGATTTTTAATTCTTTTGATTGGAGTGGAATTCAAAAGTTGAGGTTTGCAGAGTCATATGGAAAATCCAAACACCGGTAACGGCATCATCATTTTGTGATATAATAACCTTTGCTTATATTGTACTCATAAAGATCTTAATCTTAATATTAGGCTAAATGCCTGTCAGATAGATAAATATTTTATGCTTTTTTAGATGGGAGGAGATGTAACCATGGGTGAACTTTCTACAGGGAAAAAAGAAAGGTTTCAGCTCCTGCTGCAGCAGCTGCAGCTTACAGAAGATGCAATTGTCACTCATTTTCAGAATGCTGAAATTGAAAGAGTGATTGTTGAAAAACAAGCAAGGAAGTGGCATTTTTATTTTCAGTTTGAAAGATTAATTCCTTGTGATCTATATAGTACATTCACCATGCAGTTAGAACGAACCTTTTCGCATATAGCTAAAATTTCCTACACTGTAAAAGTGCTTGAACAAGCAATTAATGACCAGGTAATACTGGAATACTGGAAGTCTTGCGTAAAAGAAATAGATGGGATCGCACCTCCGCTTTTAAAACTTTTAAATGAACAAAATCCAAAAATCCAGGGTACGAAAATCATCTTGAGTGTAAGAAATGAAACAGAAGGTCTTGCAATAAAAAGAAAATATGCAAGTATCATTACTGATATATACCAGAGTTTTGGTTTTCCGTTACTGACTATTGATACGGAAGTGAACGAAAACAGTACTTCTGATGAATATGAAAAGTTCATGAAGGCGAAAGAGAAGGAAGATCAGGAACGCGGATTAATGGCCATGATTGAAATGCAGAAGAAGGAAGCGGAAAAAGCACAGGGGGATGGTGCCCCGCAAAATGGTCCTCTTACAATTGGCCTTACGATCAAGGATGATGCTGATTTCCGCAAACTGGATGAAATTGTGGATGAAGAACGAAGAGTAGCAATCGAAGGATATGTTTTCTTTGCAGAAACGAAGGAATTGCGAAGCGGCCGAACTTTGTTAACATTTAAAATTACAGATTATACGAGCTCCATCATGGTTAAAATGTTCTCTCGCGACAAGGAAGATGCAGCTCTTTATCAGCGCGTCACTAAGGGAATGTGGCTCAAGGTTCGCGGCAGCATCCAAAATGATACATTCGTACGGGACCTTGTCATGATTGGTAATGATATCAATGAAATTAAGGCGAGAGGGAGAATCGATACAGCCCCTGAAGGGGAAAAAAGAGTCGAACTGCACCTTCATTCACCGATGAGCCAGATGGATGCAGTCACACCTGTCAGCGCACTAGTCGCACAGGCTGCAAAGTGGGGTCATAAGGCAGTTGCGATTACAGACCACGCAGTGGTTCAGTCATTTCCTGAAGCTTTCGGGGCAGGCAAGAAAAATGATATCAAGATTTTGTATGGTGTTGAAATCAACCTGGTTAATGATGGTGTACCAATTGCCTATAATGATGCGCATCGCATGCTGACAGAAGATACGTATGTCGTATTTGACGTAGAAACAACAGGTCTTTCAGCCGTTTACGATACAATCATTGAACTAGCTGCTGTCAAGATTCGCAACGGCGAAATCATTGACCGTTTTGAGTCATTTGCCAACCCGCATCACCGTCTGTCAGCGACAACAATCAATTTAACCGGAATCACCGACGATATGGTGAGCAACGCACCAGAAGTTAGCGAGGTGCTTCAAAGGTTCCATGCTTGGGCGGAAGACAGTGTACTAGTTGCCCACAATGCGTCATTCGATATGGGCTTCTTGAATGTTGGTTATAAAAAAATTGGAATAGGAAAAGCAACGAATCCGGTCATTGATACACTGGAACTAGGTAGATTCCTATATCCAGATATGAAGAACCACCGATTAAATACTTTGGCAAAGAAATTCGATATCGAGTTAACCCAGCATCACCGTGCGATTTACGATGCTGAGGCTACCGGCTACCTTATGCTGAGGATGCTAAAGGATGCCTCTGAAAAAGGGATTGAATATCATGACCAATTAAATGACAATATGGGCCAGGGGAAAGCTTACCAGCGTGCTCGTCCCTACCACGCTACTTTGCTGGCACAAAACGAAGTTGGTATGAAAAACATCTTTAAATTAGTTTCAATTTCGCACATTGATTATTTTTATCGTGTCCCCAGGATCCCTAGATCTGTTCTGAATAAGCACAGGGAAGGTATCCTGATTGGGTCTGGTTGTGATAAAGGTGAAGTGTTTGAGGGCATGATGCAGAAGGGCCCCGAAGAGGTGGAAGAAGCAGCACATTTTTATGATTATTTAGAAGTTCACCCTAAACAGGTTTATGCCCATCTGCTTGAAATGGAATTGGTGCGTGATGAAAAAGCGCTCGAAGACATTATTTCAAATATTGTCAAACTGGGAGAGAAACTAGAACTGCCGGTCGCTGCAACGGGAAATGTCCATTACCTGAATGAAAATGATAAAATCTATCGTAAAATTTTAGTCAGTTCACAGGGCGGTGCCAACCCGCTGAATCGCCATGAACTTCCGGACGTTCATTTCAGGACGACAAACGAAATGCTGGATGCCTTTAAATTTTTAGGTGCTGAAAAAGCGAAAGAAATAGTTGTAGAAAACTCAAATAAAATCGCTGATATGATTGATGTCATTAAGCCGATTAAAGATGATCTTTACACACCGAAAATAGAAGGTGCAGATGAAGAGATGCGGAGCATGAGTTATGGAATGGCCCGCAGTATCTATGGAGACGAGCTTCCGGAAATAGTAGAAGCACGGCTTGAGAAAGAACTGAAAAGTATCATTGACAACGGGTTCGCAGTTATCTATCTGATTTCTCATAAGCTTGTTAAGAAATCGCTAGATGATGGATATCTAGTTGGTTCACGTGGATCGGTCGGATCTTCCTTTGTAGCAACAATGACCGAGATTACTGAGGTAAACCCGCTTCCGCCTCATTATGTATGCCCTAAATGCAAAAAGTCTGAGTTCTTCAACGATGGATCTGTCGGCTCTGGTTTTGACCTGCCGGATAAGGACTGTCCAGACTGTGGCATTAAATACAAAAAAGACGGACATGATATTCCGTTCGAGACTTTCCTTGGATTTAAAGGGGACAAGGTTCCCGATATTGACTTAAACTTCTCAGGGGAATATCAGCCTAGAGCGCATAATTACACGAAGTTACTGTTCGGGGAAGAATATGTTTATCGTGCAGGAACGATTGGCACGGTCGCTGATAAAACTGCGTACGGATATGTAAAGGGTTATCAGGGTGACAATAATCTTCAGCTCAGGGGTGCTGAGATTGACCGCCTGGCATCAGGCTGTACCGGTGTTAAAAGAACAACAGGACAGCACCCGGGGGGAATTATCGTAGTTCCGGATTATATGGATATTTATGATTTTTCACCTATTCAGTTCCCTGCGGACAGTAACACCTCGGAATGGAAGACGACCCATTTTGACTTTCACTCCATCCATGACAATCTATTAAAACTTGATATACTTGGACATGATGATCCAACCGTTATCAGGATGCTTCAGGATTTGAGCGGTATCGATCCAAAGACCATCCCAACTGATGATCCAGAGGTCATGAAGATATTCAGTGGTACTGAATCACTAGGGGTTACCGAACAGCAAATTATCTCTAAAACTGGTTCGCTTGGCATCCCGGAATTTGGTACACGCTTCGTTCGCCAGATGCTTGAGGATACAAAACCAACCACTTTCTCTGAGCTAGTACAGATATCAGGTCTTTCCCACGGAACAGACGTATGGCTGGGAAACGCCCAGGAATTGATTCATAACAAAACCTGTAATTTAAGCGAAGTTATCGGCTGCCGTGATGATATCATGGTTTATCTTATCTACCAAGGATTGGAGCCGGCATTTGCTTTTAAAATCATGGAATCAGTTCGTAAAGGTAAAGGCTTGAGTGATGAAATGGAAGAAGAAATGCGTAAAAATAAGGTGCCAGAATGGTATATTGATTCCTGTAAAAAAATCAAGTACATGTTCCCTAAGGCCCACGCAGCTGCCTATGTATTGATGGCAGTAAGGATAGCGTATTTCAAGGTACATCATCCGCTCATGTATTATGCAGCATACTTTACTGTGAGAGCAGACGATTTTGACGTTGATGCAATGGTACGCGGTTCTGAAAGCATCCGCGCAACGATTGAGGAAATAAATGCAAAGGGACTTGACGCATCTACGAAGGAAAAGAACTTGATGACTGTAATGGAACTCGCTCTTGAAATGTGCGAGCGTGGATTCAGCTTTGCAAAAGTTGACCTGTATAAATCCAGTGCATCAGAATTCATCATTGAGGGAAACACCTTGATCCCGCCATTTAATGCAATACCTGGACTAGGCACGAATGCTGCCATCAATATCGTCAAGGCAAGGGAAGAGGGAGAATTTCTATCGAAGGAAGACCTTCAGCAGCGCGGGAAGATTTCCAAGACAATTCTTGAGTACCTCGACAACCACGGCTGCCTTCAGGGCATGCCTGACCAGAATCAGTTAAGCTTATTCTAAAAATCCCTGATGCTTACATGAGACAGACCAGTGTAACGAGAAGGCGAAAACTTTTTGAAACAGCTAAACGATAGGTCTTGACAATGCTTTTGGATTGGTATGTATTTGCATTAAATACCTGGTTATGTTATATTTTTATTGGAAATACTACGGATAACTCTGGCAGATGAGAGTGGGGAAACCCACTCTTTCGTGTTGTTACGCACTTTTTCGTGATAAAGAGTCATTAAGTATTAATGCTAATGAATGGTTAAAGATGTTGTGTCAAAGGAGGGATTTTATGAGCAAGGTTACCGAAACAGTGGAAGAGCTAGTAACTCCCATCTTAACTGAAAATGGACTAGAATTGGTTGACATCGAATACGTAAAAGAAGGAAAGAACTGGTTCCTGCGCGTATACATTGATAAGGACAACGGTATTGATATTGAAGAATGCGGCATAGTCAGTGAGCGACTGAGCGAAAAGCTTGATGCCCTTGATCCAATCCAGCATAACTACTTTTTGGAAGTTTCATCACCTGGTGCAGAACGTCCGCTTAAAAAGGAAAAAGATTATCAAAGATCAATTGGGAAAAATGTCTTCATTAAAACTTATGAACCATTTGATGGTGAAAAGGCTTTCGAAGGAATTTTAACCGATTACAATGGTGAAACCGTAACTGTTGAAGTAAAAATCAAGACGCGCAAGAAAACAGTTGTTCTCCCACTTGATAAGATTGCCAGCGCAAGGCTTGCAGTCACTTTTTCATAATCTGTCTAGAAATACTCGATAGTCTATTTATAAATAATGTTGGGAAGTAAAAAAGGGGGATTTTTATCTCATGAGCAGCGAATTGTTGGATGCTCTTTCGGTACTTGAAAAAGAAAAAGGCATCTCCAGGGACATTTTAATTGAAGCGATTGAGGCGGCGCTTATCTCTGCATACCGCCGAAACTTCAATCAGGCGCAAAACGTCCGAATTGATTTAAATTTTGGCAATGGTTCAATGCGCGTTTTTGCGAGAAAAGAAGTTGTGGATGAAGTATTCGATCCACGCCTGGAAATTTCATTAGAAGATGCCCAGAGAATCAATCCGAATTACCAGGTCGAGGATGTAGTTGAGCTTGAAGTTACGCCTAAAGACTTCGGAAGGATTGCAGCGCAGACAGCGAAGCAGGTTGTAACTCAGCGTGTGCGTGAAGCAGAAAGAGGCATCATCTATTCTGAATTTATTGATCGTGAAGAAGACATTATGACAGGTATCGTTCAGCGCCAGGATCCGAAATTCATCTATGTTAGCTTAGGTAAAATCGAAGCAATCCTGCCCGCAAATGAACAAATGCCTAACGAACATTATAAGCCTCACGACCGCATCAAGGTATTTATCACTAAGGTTGAAAAAACCACTAAAGGTCCACAAATCTTCGTTTCCAGAACCCACCCGGGACTGTTAAAGAGACTTTTCGAGATTGAAGTTCCTGAAATCTATGATGGTACTGTTGAAATTAAATCGGTTGCACGTGAAGCTGGTGACCGTTCTAAAATATCGGTTCATTCCGATAATGCAGAAGTCGATCCCGTCGGTT
>NZ_JBAVFI010000255.1:0-5769 GCF_049588175.1 Mesobacillus sp. | reverse complement strand
AAGCCTTTTTTAGTCTCGGGGACTGTTGCCGGGACTATTTTTCATGTCAGCTAGAAAAAGGAATTGGTAAAAATCACTGATAATTTCCAGTTCGCTGATAAAATGAAAATTTCGCCAAAAAAATTGTGAACTTCGCCAATAAAATCTTTTTTTCGCCAATAAACCTGTGAACTTGGCCAATATAATTAGATTATCGCCAATAAAAGATATTCTATATTTAAATTTTCTCTGATAAACTGCTCTGATTACCGAATTCACTGTTCCAATGTCAAAATGATAAGCCTGATGTTCCAAATCAAAATTCAAAATTAGTCATTTTAATTGAAACTCTTTAACCAAACCTGCATTTTTTCGTAAAAACCATCTGGAAATGCTATAATACGGGGAAAATACTTAAGGACGGTTTATGAATATGTGGGAAGAATCGGTGTCGATAATTGGTCCGTATAATTTTGATCTTGCTTTGAGCCGGATGGCGTTGGATCCATTGAATGATGTGGATATTGAAAAGCGTACGGTAAAGGTACCTCTCCTTATCAATAACACCAAGATTGTGGCAGAGGTAACAGGAACGGGAACGCTTGAAAAGCCTGAATTCCTTATCCGTGCCACTCATGAAAAAGCGGGGACAATCCAGCGGCTGACGGAAATTTTTCAATGGAATACAGAATTGATCCACATCCATGAACATTACCAGACAACAGAGCTGAAGGACCTATTCAATCAACATTACGGTACTCCGCTCGTTCTGGAGTTCGATCCATTTTCAAGCTTAATTAAAAGCATCATTCACCAGCAGCTTAATCTTAAATTTGCCTTCACATTAACAGAGCGTTTTGTGAAGACGTTTGGAGAAGAAATAGAAGGTGTCTGGTTTTATCCGACACCGGAAAAAGTGGCCAGTCTCACAGTTGAACAGCTGCGTGAATTGCAATTCAGCGGGCGGAAAGCAGAGTATGTCATTGGAATTGGACAGCTTGTTGCGTCTGGTAAGCTTGATTTTGAAAAATTAAAATTGATGCCTGATGCAGAAATTGCACAGGAATTAATCAAGATCCGCGGTGTCGGCCCGTGGACGATTGAAAATTTTCTGATGTTCGCACTCGGACGTCCGAATTTATTTCCGATCGGTGATATCGGCATCCAAAATGCGTTGAAAAAATACTTTAATCTTGAGCAAAAGCCAACACCTGTCGAAATGGAAAAATTCAAAGAGCCATGGAATCCTTATTTGAGCTATGCTTCGCTCTATTTATGGAGAAGCATTGAGTAATTGGAGTGAAGTACGATGAAAAAAGTTGATGACAACAAAGATCATACAAAAAAAGGTTTCGGAAAAAAAGATAGTGTTAACAAGAGCTTTGCAAAAATAGATGACGCAAATAAAGCTTTTGCTAAAAAGGAAAATACAAAAAAAGACTTTGTGAAAAAAGATCATGCTAACAAGAGCTTTTCTAAAAAAGACAATACGAAAAAAGCTTTTGGTGATACAAACAAAGTCTTTGCCCAAACAGATCAAGCAAAGAAAGCTTATTCAAAAAAAGAGGATACAGCCAAATTACAGCTGAATCAAACCTTTCCGCTGACGATCAAGCGCCTTGGGATCAATGGTGAAGGAGTTGGATATTTCAAGCGCCAAGTTGTGTTTGTGCCTGGCGCGTTGCCTGGCGAAGAAGTAGTTGTCGAAGCGACAAAGGTCCATCCGAAGTTTTCCGAGGCAAGAATCAAAAAAATCCGCAAGCCATCGGAACACAGAATCAAGCCACTTTGCCCGGTATATGATCAGTGCGGCGGCTGCCAGCTGCAGCATTTACATTACGGGCAGCAATTAAATGAAAAACGGGATATTGTCATCCAGGCGCTGGAGCGGCATACGAAGCTGAAGATAGATGAGCTTGAAATCAGGTCGACGATTGGAATGGAGAATCCGTGGGGCTACCGGAACAAGAGTCAGTTCCAGGTTGGTGAAAAGGACGGAAAGGTGCTCGCAGGCCTGTATGGATTGAACTCCCATAACCTAATCAATATCGAGCAATGTGCCGTCCAGCATCCCGCAACATCAAAAGCAACCGAAGTGGTAAAAGGGATTCTCCAGGACTTGAAGATTCCGATATACAATGAGAAGAAACACAAGGGATTGGTTAGGACAATTGTAGCCAGGACGGGTGTGCAAACCGGAGAACTGCAAATCGTTCTGATCACAACAAAAAAGGAACTGCCGAAAAAGGACATGATCATTCAGGAAATCAAGAAGCGCCTGCCTGAGGTGAATTCGATTGTCCAAAACGTCAATGGTGAAAGAACCTCAGTCATTTTCGGAAAAGAAACAGCAACACTTGAAGGAAATGACTTCATCCAGGAAACATTGGGCGACCTGCAATTCGAGCTGTCGGCGAGAACCTTTTTCCAGCTTAATCCTGAACAGACGGTGAAACTATATAATGAAGCAAAAGCTGCTGCTAAGCTGACAGGCAAAGAGAAGCTTGTGGATGCTTATTGCGGAGTCGGGACGATCGGTTTGTGGATGGCTGGCCAGGCTGGTGAAGTAAGAGGAATGGATGTCATTCCTGAATCGATTGAGGATGCTGAGAAAAACGCGGAGAAGCATGGTGTAAAACATGCAAAGTTTGCTGTCGGCAAGGCAGAAGAGCTGCTGCCGAAATGGCTCAAGGAAGGCTGGCGTCCGGACGTCATCGTAGTAGACCCGCCACGCACAGGCTGCGACCAGGATTTTTTAAAGACCGTGCTGAAAATCAAGCCGAAGACATTCGTCTATGTATCGTGCAATCCATCCACTCTGGCCAAGGATATCCAGACATTGGGTTCTCACTATAAAGTAGAATACATCCAGCCAGTGGATATGTTCCCGCACACTTCGCAAATAGAGAGCGTTACGAGGCTGGTATTAAAATAGAGGAGGAATCGTATATGTTAAGCGATAAACTGGTAAAAGGTTTAACGGAACAAATGAATTATGAGTTCTATTCTGCACATGCCTACATGGCAATGGCTGCATATTGTTCAGCTGAGAATTTAGATGGCTTCGCAAACTTCTTTTTGGTACAGGCAGAAGAGGAACGATTTCATGCGATGAAGTTCTACAATTTTATCAATGATATGGGTGAGCGGGTAACGGTTGAAGGCTTCCATGCTCCCTCAAATGAGTTTTCGTCTGTACTAGATGTGTTCGAAAAGGGGCTTGGGCACGAAAAAGAAGTAACGCGCCGCATTTATCAACTGGCAGACATTGCCCTCGATGAGCGTGAGCATGCGACAATGACCTTCCTGAAATGGTTCATTGAAGAACAGGTTGAAGAGGAAGCGATGTTCGACGGGCTGATCCAGAAGCTGAGAAGAATTGATCAGGACAGCAACGCCTTCTTCATGTTAGAGAGCGAGCTTGCACAGCGAACTTTTACAGCACCAGAATAATCCATTATGAATGCAAAAGCAGGGTTTCCTAATAAGGAATCCTGTTTTTTTTATACAATGGATTTCGTTTAGTCGGCTTAACCTAGTGGTATACGTCCAATGAGGGGCATGGCGGTAAGTGTGTTTATTGTGGCGTCTACAGAGAATAGCAACCGGATACAATTACATACATATTTTTGATTAACATGCTCCCACATCATGATTGGGAGGAATGAACCAGTGAAGAAAGACGATATGAAACAGCCTGTGAACGAATCTTCAAAAGATCAGCAGCTTGAGCAATACAGATCCGGACACGACGGGGAAGCGTTGACAACGAATCAGGGTTTGCGTGTATCTGAAGACGAGCATTCCTTAAAGGCGGGAGTCCGCGGACCGACATTGATGGAGGATTTTCATTTTAGAGAAAAAATGACCCATTTTGATCATGAGCGAATTCCTGAGCGTATCGTACATGCCAGGGGATATGCGGCTCATGGATATTTTCAGGTTTACGAGCCAATGGCTGAATTCACGAAGGCGAAGTTCCTTCAGGATCCCAGTGTGAAAACACCGGTATTTGTGCGTTTTTCAACAGTAGCAGGTTCGCGCGGATCTGGTGATACAGTCCGGGATGTCCGCGGTTTTTCAACTAAATTTTACACAGAAGAAGGCAACTACGACCTTGTCGGAAACAATATTCCTGTATTTTTCATTCAAGATGCGATCAAGTTCCCAGACTTAGTACATGCAGTAAAACCAGAGCCGCATAATGAAATCCCGCAGGCAGCGTCAGCACATGATACATTTTGGGATTTTATTGCGAATAACACCGAATCTGCCCACATGATCATGTGGCACACTTCAGACAGGGCAATCCCCCGCAGCTACCGGATGATGGAAGGGTTCGGGGTGCATACATTCAGGTTCGTGAATGAGCAGGGCAAGGCCCGTTTTGTAAAATTCCATTGGAAACCGGTGCTTGGTGTGCATTCCTTGGTATGGGATGAAGCGCAAAAAATAGCTGGGAAGGATCCGGATTTCCACCGCCGGGACCTTTTTGAAGCAATTGAAAAGGGAGATTATCCAGAATATGAGCTAGGTGTCCAGATGATTGAGGAGGAAGATGAGTTCAAATTTGATTTTGATGTATTGGACCCTACAAAACTTTGGCCGGAAGAATTAGTCCCTGTCAAGATCATTGGGAAGATGACGCTGAATCAAAATCCAACGAATTACTTCGCTGAAACGGAGCAGGTTGCATTCCATCCGGGACATGTTGTACCGGGCATTGATTTTTCAAATGACCCGCTTCTGCAAGGCCGATTATTCTCCTATACCGATACACAGCTGAGTCGCCTCGGTGGACCGAACTTCCACGAGCTGCCGATCAACAGACCGGTTTGCCCGTTCCATAATAACCAGCGTGATGGCATGCACAGGATGACGATTGACCGTGGGCAGGTGGCTTACAATAAGAACTCGCTGCAGGGAAACTCTCCAAATCCTGTGCCTGCAAGTGAAGGTGGATATGAACATTATCAGGAAAAAATGGAGGGCAGGAAGGTTCGCGAACGCAGCGACAGCTTCAAGGACCACTATTCCCAGGCCATTCTTTTCTGGAACAGCATGTCAGAGGTTGAGAAGCAGCACATCATCGAAGCCTTCAGCTTTGAGGTAGGAAAAGTGATGAGCAAGGATATCCAGCAGCAGGTTGTTGACATGCTTGGCAATATCGACACATTCCTGGCAGAACAGGTTGCCATCAGTGTAGGGGCAAAGAAACCAGCGAACAGCAAACCGATGGAAGTAACCCTTACATCCCCAGCGCTGAGCCAGATGAATACAGTTAAGCTGCCGAATACAAGGAAGGTCGCCATTCTTGCCGACAATGGCTTTAACGGTGCTGAGGTAACGGGCTTGATGGAAATGCTGAAAAAGAGCGGCATTACGGCTGAAATCATCAGCAAAAACCTTGGAATGATCAAGAGCGACGACGGCAATGAGCTGGAAGTGACTCATACGCTGCTGACGAGCAGTTCAGTGCTATACGATGCTCTTTATGTAGCAGGAGGACAGCAAAGCGTTGACAGCCTCATGCAGAAAAAGGAAGCAGTATACTTCGTCGACGAGGCCTACAGCCACTTTAAAACAGTCGGCGCCGGGAAGGAAGCAGCTGGAATGCTGGCAGCAGCGGGAATTGCCCTTGAGAGCGGAGCACCGGGTGTTGTCGTGTTCGAAAGCGGTAAAGAAGTAACAGGAGACAGCCAGAAGTTTATCAACGCCATCGTCCAGCACCGCCACTGGAGCAGGAAGATGTAGTCCCAGTCCAGACCAGCCAAAACAAGTGTGCAATAA
>NZ_JBAVFI010000254.1:0-4514 GCF_049588175.1 Mesobacillus sp. | reverse complement strand
GCTCTCAATATTCATCGCCAGGTTCTTGCCCATGACTGCAAGTCCTATAACTCCGATTTGTTGTTTTGACATTTTTCCAACTTCCCTTCTGTCTAAAACTAGGTTTTTATATGCATACTCTATAATTTAGCAATGATAGATTTGTGTTGCAAACATTCAGATCTGGGTTCTTATTTATTTTGCCTTAACTGAATCGGATAATCATTTTATTCGTCTTTGCTCTCTTCATTTTCCTGCAACTTGCGGTCCTGCAGGAAATCTTTATTAAAGCTTGTATCTGTTCCTTTACTTTCTTCAGGAAATTTATTTTTAATTTGTGAACCAGCACTCTCAATTATGCTTTTGCCATATTTCTCTCTCAGCATGCTCATTGTATTAATCAGCGGTTCCTTCCTTGCATCCTGCTCAAATGAGAAAAGGTCCAGCTGTTTCACTGCTTGATCCGCTTCAAGAAGGTCAGTGCCGGTAATGCCCAACAGTCTTACCGCGTCCCCGTTCCAATGCTTGAGGAAAAGCGTTTTGGCGGCAGCAGCAATTTCATCCTTTTTAGAAACAGGATTTTGGAGCTTGTGACTCCGCGTAATCGTCTTCCTGTCCTTAAAACGGATCATGACACTTATATTCGTTGCCACGGCTTCCTTTCGTTTCATCCTGGCCGCTACTTGTTCAGAAAGCCTTTCAAGCACCTTCAAAAGCTCGACCTGGTTTGAAACATCTCTCGGCAAGGTTGTGGAATTACCAATACTTTTAAAATCATAGACTGAATCTGGATCGACTACCCGATTATCCAGGCCATTGGCTCTTTCCTTCAGCCTTATTCCATTAATACCGAGCATACCTTTCAGCTGTATGTCGTTTGCCTCTGCCAAGCCGCCAATTGTGTTGATTCCAATACTTTTTAGTTTGTCCGCAGTTTTGCTTCCTACTCCATGCATCTCTCCTACCTCCAGCGGCCAGAGAATCATAGGAATGTCACGTTTTCTTAAAACCGTGATACCCAGGGGTTTTTTCATATCGGAAGAGGTTTTAGCGAGAAATTTATTAGGAGCTATCCCAATACTGCATGGAAGATCTAATTGCTCTAGTAACCTCTTCTGAATGCTCTCTGCAATCTGCAGGGGAGAACCAAGGTCTGAACAGTCTGTGATATCCATATAGCCTTCATCAATTGAAACAGGTTCTACGAGCTCGGTGTATTGACGCAATAAATCAAACATGGCAGCAGAGGCTGATCGATAGCGTTCAAAATTTGGTTTTTTAATGATCAAGTCAGGGCATAGCTTCTTTGCCTCCCATAATGGCATGGTTGTCCTGACTCCGAATTTCCTCGCCTCATAGCTGCAGGTCACAATAATCCCCCGGCGTTCTTCAGGATTCCCGGCAATCGCGAGCGGTTTCCCCTTTAAGTCTGGATCATATGCCATTTCAACCGAAGCATAGAAACTATTCATATCAACATGTAAAATAACCCTGCCCTTTTTCGGATACATCTCTTTCATGTCAGCCACTTCCCAAATATACGTTCCCTCTTATTTTATCAAAAAATCTCTAGCATTACCTAGAAGACGATTATTCAGCTGTCGTTACTAACTGTAAGGATCCCTTATAAATACTCATTTTAAAGCCCTTCCTACACACTTTTATAAAAATGCCTGCTCTTTGCAGATTGTTCACAGTTCTGCTTAAAGACTTATTCAATAGAAAAGTTTCTTAGAGATAATTACGATTGTGAATTCTATGTGAAAAAATTTTAAAAAGTTAAAGAACTAATTGTAAATGCCGATATAAATACATACACGGGTAAGATTATTTAAATGTTATTTATGCTAAGACGGGGGAATATTTATGCAGCATTGGTCTATCGGAAAGAAATATGGAAGCGTTTTTATTTTTATTATGGTGATTTTTTTAGGCAGCTTCGTCTATCTATCGACAGTGCTTAATAATCTGGCAGGAGCAATCGACGAGGCTGAGGAAAAAAGTGATTATGCGATCATGATCAGCGACATGGGTTCCACTTTCCGGCAAAAATATATTATCATTACAGATTACATAACTGAACCAAAACCAGAACTGATGGCACTCTATAAGAAGGAATCGGAGAATTTCAATGCGTCTGCAGAAAAGTTGAAATCAAATGTTAAATCCGAGGAAGAAAAAGCTCTATTTAACGCAATTATGAAGACAGACAAATATATGGACAATGTATGGGAAGATGAAATATTAGCAACAGTAGAAGATTTCAAACAAAAAGGCGAGCAAGTTGATATCTTCACTCAAATCAGTCTTGCCAATAAGGCTGAGACCATTCGGGATATGAATATCGATAAACTGAATTCCCTAAGGACTGTCATTCTTGATGATCGAACGAAAATCATGAAGGAAACTCATTCCTCGATCGCATCCATGGTCCAGAATACATTTATGATTATGATCATAGCATTCGTCATCTCGTCGATTGCTATGTACTTTGTATCCCGAAACATTAGCAGGGGCCTAAAAGATGTGGTAGCTTATTGCAAGAAGCTTGCTGCGGGCGAATTGAATGTAAAAGTACTAGAAGCTAAAAGTAAGGATGAGGTTGGCCAGATTATTGCCGCTATGAACCAATTGTCCGGAAACCTTAAGGCATCAATCTTCAGTATCCTTTCATCTTCTGACCAGGTTAGTGAAATGTCGAGGAATTTAAAGCTTAATGCAGAAGCTACGACAGAAGCGAATAACGAGATTACTACTTCAATCATGCAGGTTGCATCGGCTTCTGAGGAACAAGTTAAAATTTCCGAACGTACAAATAATGCCGTTGAAAATGTTTCTTCTCAGTTAATAGAGGTCACTGGATCGCTTAAAGAGACTCTATATACTACATCTGTTTCGAAGGAGAAGATTGAGCAGGGCAAACAGTATGCTTTCAGCGTTACCGAACAGATGGATATGATTAATGAAAAAGTAAACGAATTATCGAATGTGATCCATTCACTGAAGAATAATTCACAGGAAATCCATAGAATTATCGAGATCATTACTGATATCTCGAATCAGACAAACTTGCTTGCACTTAACGCTGCCATTGAAGCAGCACGTGCCGGTGAACATGGTAAAGGATTTGGTGTCGTTGCACAGGAGGTCAGAAAGCTCGCTGAACAATCAGCAGGAGCGGCTGAAAGCATCCGCACTATTCTTGAACAGACCGGGAAGGAAACAAACCAGGCTGTGAATGTTATGGATGAAAGCCAGGCGACCGTATTGAAAGGAAACGAACTTGTGGAAAAAGTGGCGATTACTTTTACTGAAATCGCAGATTCGATTGAAGAAGTAAGTATTAAAGGAAACCAAGTAAGTGAAGCAGTTGTAAACGCGAATGAAAAAATGGAGTTTATGGCTCAGTCGGCCACTGAAGTTATCACAGCATCATCAAAGTCTGCACTTTTCCTTGAACAGGTTGCTGCCACAACAGAGGAACAAAACGCAACAATGCAGGAGCTTTTGGAATCCTCAGGTAAGCTTTCAAGCATGGCAGAGGATTTGCGAAAATCGTTTTCAAGCTTCAAGTTATAGAAAAATACAAACAAGGCTGGTTCACATTGAACCAGCCTTGTTTGTATCCCATAGCAAAAATCATTTCCTTTAATTATGTAATTCATTCTTCTCTTTTTGCATATATTCCTTGATTTCCTTAATACCTTCAAGTGACTGTATCAGCGTTTCCGGGTCGATGACCATGATCATACGCTTATCAAAATTGGCAATGCCTGAAATGAATTTTGTTTTTTGATAGGCGATCAGTCCTGGCTGCTTAAGATTTTCAGCTGGGATCTCCAGAATTTCCTTTGCGTCTCTAACTAAAGTGCCGATTGAAATGTCAGCTGTCTGCAAAACAATCAATCTAGTTTTTTCATCGGCTTGAATATCACGACCATAAAGTACTTTTTCGAGGTCAATTACAGGGATCAAGTCGCCCCTAACCTTTGTGATCCCTGTTACATAATCCGGCATATGAGGGATCGCTGTCATTCCTTCAAGCTTTTCTATTGAAATGACATAGAGGATTGGGAAAGCATACTCTTCATTCCCTGCCTGGAAAACTACCATCTTATTGGTTTCAGCCATAGAGTTCACACCCTTCGTAAAATTTCTGTCTAATACTCTATCAACAATATAACATTTTATTCCTGCAAGAGTAAGTATCAATTGGCAATTATATAAAAGGGCTTCCGTGCCGGAAGCCCTTTTGTGTCTTATTGTGCAGCCACTTCTTGAATTAAAGCAATGACCATCTCTCCAAGCTTTCCTAGCTCTTCGATTGGCATTCTTTCATTTGTTGTGTGAATTTCTTCGTAACCTACAGCAAGGTTAACAGTTGGAATGCCGAAACCAGCAATTACGTTAGCATCGCTTCCGCCGCCGCTGTGCTGCAGTTCACAGCTTCTGCCGATTTTTGCAGCTGCTTTTCTTGCAAGTTCAACAACAAGATCACCTTCGCCGAATTTAAAACCCGGATACATCACTTGAAC
>NZ_JBAVFI010000253.1:0-1970 GCF_049588175.1 Mesobacillus sp. | reverse complement strand
CCGATAAAGCGGGCAACAGCTTCAGCACGACAATGAAGTTCACGATCGACAAGACAAAGCCGGTGATCACGCCGAAGTTCAAAGGTGAAAACCGTGTGATCAAAAAGGGCGAGTACATCAATAAAGTATTCACTCCTGAATTCGCGCTGGATGAAAGGGAGGATATGATTGTATCCGCCACCCTGAACAATGGCCCGAACATGAGAAGCAGCGTCCCGGCTGCGACAAGGGAGATGCAGTACACCTACAAAGTCCTTGCGAGAGACAAAGCAGGAAACGAAACAACGCTTGAAATCAGCTTCACACTTGATACGACAAAACCGAAGCTTGACATTTCGGGTGTACTCGACGGATTCTTCAACAAGGATATTGCGCCAAAGGTGACTTACTCTGATATCCATCTTGACCCTGCCAAGACATCGGTCACGCTGAATGGCAAGTCGTTCAAGAACGGAACAAAGCTAGAATACGAACAGGATTACATTTTAAAAGCGGTCGTAACTGACCTGGCGAACAATGTGACAACGAGAACCATTGTCTTCACCATTGACAAAACGTCACCGGTGATCAAATTTAAGGAGCCAATCTCGAATAAGTACTTCAAAACCGATTTACTTCCTCAGCTTCTGATTGAGGACATGAGCGCTTACGATATCATCGCTATGATGCTTGATGGAAAACCGTATGAAGCAGGTGATCCGATTAAGGAAGAAGGCAAGCATGTCATGTTCTTCGAGGTAAAAGATAAAGCAGGAAACATCCAGCAGCTGAGTGTCGAGTTCATTATCGACAAAACGAAGCCAAAGGTTATTTACGACGGCATCAAAAAATCGGAGAAATACTATGAGCCAGTCAATATCTCCATCCGCCTCGATAATCCGAAGGACACCTTGAAAGCCGTCCTGATCAACGGGGAGCTTTTCGAAGGCGATGTGGTTGAAGAAAATGGCTACAAAGTAATCAAAACAACGCTGAGAGAAATCAAATTCTACGAAATCAAAGTCATAGCCTATGACGAAGCGGGCAACGAATCAAACACGATCATCCCATTTGAGATCGCCAATAAGAGTGCATTAGTAAAGTTCTATGAAAACAAACCATTATTAGGCGGAACGATTGCAGGGATAATCGGACTCATTGCGGCTTCAGGCACAGTAATGATTCGCAGAAGAAAATTGAAAGTGGAAGAAGAATAGAAAAGAAAAAGGATTCAGGAGTGTGTTACACTCCTGAATCCTTTTTTGTTGATCCGCAGCAGGGAGTCTATTGGGTGATGTATGAGGAGGCACCATCTGACGGCTGGAGAGGAAGAAAGGATCGGAGGCCGTCCATACCCTTAAAAAGAGGCAATACTACGGAAACACCTCTGAATTCGTGCTTCCATGTTTATCTGTGTGAAACTCGGATTTCATACTTTCAAAAGCCCGACTAGGGGGCTCAATCATTCGCCAACATCCCCATCCCCATCTGCAGAATCGCTGTCATGATCCCCGATGTTATCAGGAGCGGATGTTGGATTGCTAATATCCGGACTCTCGCCACGGTCAGCGGATCCGCGGGCGTTTTTGATGACCATAAAGGAAGCAATAATAAGAAGCAGGGCAGCGGCAGTTAAATAAACCATCTTCATTTCTCCAATCGATTCGATTTATGTTTGGTAAATGTTTTTTTAAATAAAAGTACAACTACTTTTATTTTGACATTACATTAGCAGTGAATTTCAATAAAAATATTATAAGTACATATCTAATTTTACAGGAAATAAACAAGAATTTCAGGCATTAAGACAAAGTTCAACAAATCATGTCAAATTTTTCGGCAAACGGTTACTTATTTCCTATTTCTGTGATAAAATAAACAATTAGGGTAGAATATGGTTCGCAGATTGCGGCAGCGTCTGGATATTCTCGAACATCGTCATCTTTTTATAAGGATGAGACAGTAAGTCATAGAGAAAACGGGGCTAATCA
>NZ_JBAVFI010000252.1:0-1860 GCF_049588175.1 Mesobacillus sp. | reverse complement strand
AACAAAGGCTGTTGATTATATGAAACAGAGGAAACTTTTTCAAGAGCCTAAGATAAGATAATACTTCGCCAAATAAGTATTACGATTTAACAATCGGATGGGATTACTGAATAAGCATAAAAAATTGGGAACAAATTTGATATACATAATAATGTTAAAAGCACTGCAAATTTCTGTGCTTTTTCACTTGCAAATTTATATGTGATTTACGATGTTTATTAACTTTTTGTACTCCTTAAGAGAACCCCTTACTATAAAAGACTATTGCTTTTTTGTCGAATGAAATATTTTCTAATATATTGCAATTTTATAAAAAGTGAAAATATAATAAACCATACAGTCGGTTTATTTACATCAACAATAAGCTTCTTTACTCGGTACTTATAAAGGGGGAACGGATGCCGGTAATACTCACCTTCATGGAAATGGCGTACCTTCGCTGGCATTTACCATACCGACAAGGTATATCCACAGCCATGCATCCATCATTCATAGCGATGATTTTGAAAATACGGTTGAGCTTTTTGTTAATCTTATTGAAAAATTAACGTCCGAAACAGTGGAATGCTTAATTAAATAATATGAATGCTATTAATTAAGTTTAAAATCACACATAGAAGTGATTTATTCCTGTTGTTCACTGTTTAGCTAACAAATTCTGCTTGTAAAAACTGGGGGAAAACGCATGCAAATTGAAATAAAGAAATTAAGTGATTGTCCATTAAAAGATGGAGTAGAAGCTTATAATCGCGGGTTTGAGGGTTATTTTTACAATCAGACGAAGGATATTGAGTCGTTTTCGAAGCGCTTTGGGCTTGACGAACTATCTCCAGAGTATTCTGTTGTTGCTTATTATGAGGGTCAACCTGCCGGAATCGTTTTGAGCGGAATTAAAAAGGTCAATGGTGAGATGGTTGCCTGGAATGGCGGCACCGGAGTTGCAAAGGAATTGCGTGGCAAGGGCGTAGGAAGAAAATTAATGAACGCTGTAATCGATATTTACAGAGAAAACGATGTAAGATACGCAACACTCGAAGCAATATCTAGAAATGAAAGTGCCATCGAGCTCTATAAAAAGATAGGTTATAACGTAAAGAAGCGTTTAAAGTTCCTGCAATTCAATGAGGTATTTAATGCGCAGATTTTTGAAACTCCGAATTCAAACTATCAGATTGATCCTGTATCGCCACAAGAATTAGCAGCGGTTCATTTTTACCAGCATCAATCACCATGGCAAAATCAAAATCTGCATGATGCGAGTGCGATCGTCCTGAGGGACGAACATAATCAAATAGCCGGGTACTCTCTATATAAAAAGATGTACAAAGAAGGGGAAATTGCCAGTATTGGTCTGCTGCAGCTGGAAGTGGCGGAAAACAGATCCGATACGGCGGATATAATCAACACTTTGCTGAAGCATTCATTTTTCCCATTGGACCGAGCTTTCCAGCGGACAACGGTCAATACACCTGACGACAAGACACAACTGCTTGAAATTTTACAAGAGTGCGGGTTCAAGGAGTGGGAAGAACAGGTTTGGATGATTAAGGACATGGCTCTGTAACGGAGTAAGTTTCTTAATAATTATTAACATTTGTTTTCACAATATTTACATTAGCTTTAAACCCCGTTAATAACGGTCTAGTAATCTTGTACTAGTAGGAACGTTATAACATTAGGGGGATTAAGGAAATGAAGAGACTTAAAAAATTAGGTATGTTCACAATGCTTGCCTCAGTTATGGTTTTTGGAGCTGCTTGTTCTGATGGTGAAAAAAGCGCAGAAACGACGAACGGAAACGACAGTCAGCTAGAGGGCAGTATCGCAATTGACGGTTCAGGTACAGTGTATCCTTTCATG
>NZ_JBAVFI010000251.1:0-6681 GCF_049588175.1 Mesobacillus sp. | reverse complement strand
GTGTCAAGGCATCCATTTCGAGTCCTGCTCTGTCCAAAGCAGAAAGCAGTGATTCGACAACAACCCGTGGAAGGAAGGTCGCAATGATTTCAACAGAGGCTTCGTTTCCACGCTGATCAATCAGACTTCCGATTTCTTCTCCATCCAGCTGGTAATAAAGTACAGAATATCCGACACAATAGTAATGATGGCTATTGTCATTATTCCTTTCTCCAGCTACGGCTGCCTGGGCAAGCTGAACAGCAGTCAATTCCAGATGGAGGATATCCTGCTTAGAAAGCATAGGCTGTCCCACAATATCGGCAATTGCCTTGGAGCGTTCAGTTTTTAATGCTCTTCCAGCAGCGGCAACGCATACCTTTGTTAACGGTCCATGTGAAGCTTCAAGCTTATATTTAATATCCTGGATAATTTCGGAAACCGATAGTACATCATGAATCTGGCCATCGAGCATTGACCTTTCCTCATGTTCACGAACAAGAATGTCAATTACTTCATGACGGCCATCTGATTCCTCGAGAATGATCCCTACTACTGATCGGGTTCCAATATCAAGCGCGAACAGCTTATCTTTTACCTGCAAAACAATGCACCTTCTAACTTATATTCTCATAAAATGCTTTATTACTTAAAAGCGTTCAATTATTAAAGAAAATTGCGTGACAATTAAAATTAATTCGGCTATAATTACCCTTATTATAAATAAAGTATCACACATTGCTGCTGCTATAAAGAAGATTCAGGCTTTTAGGAGATTCTCGTGGACGCAGCTTTGGACCAGAAAAGGGACGCTGGGTTGCTTTTCTTGATGATTATCTGATTTAGGGCTAAAATGAATTTCGAAAGGACGGGACGGAAAATGAGTAAAAATTTAGACCAGCTAAGAAATCGCGTTGATGAATTGAATTTAGAGCTTTTATCATTGATTAATGAAAGAGCCCTGCTCGTCCAGGAAATTGGCCGCGCAAAAGAAACACAAGGGGTATACCGTTATGACCCGGTAAGAGAAAGAGATATGCTTAATTTAATCAAGGAGCATAATAAGGGTCCTTTTGAGAGTTCGACAGTAGAACATATTTTCAAAGAAATATTTAAGGCAGGCCTTGAGCTACAGTCTGATGACCATCGCAAGGCTCTTCTGGTATCAAGGAAGAAAAAGCCTGAAGATACAGTGATTGATATTAAGGGTGTAAAAATCGGTGATGGGAACCCTGACTTTATTTTCGGACCATGTTCAGTTGAATCATATGAACAGGTTGCAACAGTAGCTGAAGCAGTAAAAGCCAAGGGCTTTAAAATGCTCCGCGGCGGTGCGTTCAAACCAAGAACATCTCCATATGATTTCCAGGGGCTTGGACTTGAAGGTTTGAAAATCCTGAAACGGATTGCGGATGAGTACGATATGGCAGTCATTAGTGAAATCGTCAATCCGGCTGATATTGAAACGGCAGTTGACTATCTTGATGTCATTCAAATTGGTGCCCGGAATATGCAGAACTTTGAACTGCTTAAGGCTGCGGGCGCTGTAAATAAACCCATTTTGCTAAAACGTGGACTTGCTGCAACGATCGAAGAATTCATCAATGCAGCAGAGTACATCATGGCCCAGGGCAATGGACAGATTATCCTTTGCGAACGTGGAATCAGGACGTACGAAAGGGCAACAAGGAACACATTGGATATCTCGGCTGTACCAATTTTGAAGAAGGAAACACACTTGCCAGTACTGGTTGACGTCACTCATTCGACCGGCAGGCGAGACCTGCTGCTTCCAGCAGCAAAAGCTGCACTTGCGATTGGAGCTGACGGAGTCATGGCAGAGGTGCACCCGGATCCTGCCGTAGCTTTATCCGACAACGCGCAACAGATGGATCTAAAACAGTTCGACGAATTCTTGAATGGGTTGAAATCTACTCCATTTGTAAGAATCTAAAATGTTTAAAACCTTCCTGTTATCTTCAGGAAGGTTTTTTAGTGTGACAGGAAGTATAGGAGACACGCCCTATTAGTTAAATTTGGATTTATACTAAAGGGTTTTTTAAGGAAGTTTTCTAAAAAAATTGTTGTTTTGATAGCAAAACAATTATAAATAAGTTGATTGGAGCACCGGTCCGAAAACAACTCAAAAAGAAAAAAGTGCATCGAGCTGTCTGATAAGGAATCCGAGAACAACTCGAAGAGAAAAAAGGTGCATCGAGTTGTTATAAGAAGGGGTCCGAGAACAACTCGAAGAGAAATAAGCTCAGCAATTAAAAAATCTTAACAAAATAAGTCCTTCACATTGCGGGATTGCCGAGGATATCGTATCATTAATAACATAAATTATACTTGTACATATAATCACAAACTTAAAAATGATTATTGTGGCAATATTTGCTGTAAACTATAGAAAAATCGCCGTTTATTATTTGAAGGAGTGGAATAGATGAATATCACTATATATGATGTTGCAAGAGAAGCCAATGTCTCAATGGCAACGGTTTCACGTGTCGTCAACGGAAATCCGAATGTTAAGCCTGCTACCCGGAAAAAGGTAATGGAGGTCATTGACCGTCTTGGGTACCGTCCAAACGCTGTTGCCCGTGGTTTAGCAAGCAAGAAAACGACTACGGTTGGTGTGATCATCCCTGATATCGCAAGTCCGTTTTTCGCTGAACTTGCGAGAGGGATTGAGGATATCGCAACGATGTATAAATACAATATTATCTTAAGCAATTCAGATCAGAACATTGAAAAGGAATTGCATCTCTTAAATACGATGCTTGGCAAGCAGGTTGATGGCATTGTGTTCATGGGCGGAAATATTAAAGCAGAGCATGTTGAAGAATTTAAAAAATCCCAGGTACCAATCGTTCTTGCTGGTTCCATTGAAGAGTCTGGTGAAATTCCATCCGTAAATATCGATTATGAACAAGCAGCGTTTGATGCAGTACAAGCTTTTATTGAAAAAGGCCATACGGAAATTGCGTTTGTCATTGGTCCTCACCACGAGCCAATCAACAAGGATAAAAAGCTTGAAGGCTACAAGCGTGCAATTAGTGATGCTGGCATTGCTTATAATGAAGATTTCGTTATCGAGGGAGACTATACGTATGATTCCGGTCTGGAAGCGATTGAAAGGATTCTTGAGTTTGATACAAAGCCAACCGCAATCCTAGTCGGTTCTGACGAAATGGCGCTGGGTGTCGTACATGGAGCTTTCGACCGTGGCTACAGCGTTCCGGATGATTTCGAAGTTATCAGTTCCGATAACACTAGGTTGACGTTAATGGTTCGCCCGCAGCTGACTACAATCGTCCAGCCGTTATATGATATCGGTGCAGTTGCGATGCGCTTGCTGACAAAATATATGAACAAAGAGAATGTAGATGAGAACATCGTCGTATTGCCGCATAGGATTGAAAATAGAAATTCTACGAAGTAATATGGAGGCCCTTGCTATTGTGCAAGGGCCTTTTAATATCTTTCCTTTTCACAACAGCGTTCAGAACAAAAAGACCGTATAAAGAGTCCCGGCTTTACCACCGGAATCCTTACACGGTTTCAGACTTTTTGTTCGATCGGATCGGATATAATGCTTTTTCGACTGTTTGAGCATTCTTTTCCGTAATTTCTGGTTTGCGTGGAATGGGGGGATATAAATTATCCGGATCATCCCACTCTCTTGCCAGTTCAACAGAGGCTTTATCCTTCCACTCTTCAATCCAATCTTGTGGTAAACTGCCATAACAATTTGAGTTTTCAATCATTTCAAGCCAGATGAGTGACCATGCTCTTGGCACAACCCGCCAAATATCGTAGCCTCCGCCGCCTACAGCAATCCATTTGCCCCCGCAATATTTATGAGCAATCTCATGTGCCAGCTTTGGTATTTCCCTGTAAATCTTCATTGTTGATGAAAGATGGGTCAAAGGGTCAAGAAAATGGGCATCAGCACCATTTTGGGTAAGAATCACATCGGGCTTGAAAAATTCCGCAACTTCCGTGAGTGCATTTTTATAGGCATCCAGCCAGGAGTCATCTTCTGTAAAAGCATCGACTGGAATATTGAATGAGTACCCATAGCCTTTCCCTTGTCCCCGTTCATTCACGTTGCCTGTGCCTGGAAATAAGTAACGGCCTGTTTCATGAATCGATAATGTGCATACATTCGGGTCGTCGTAAAAAGACCATTGGACGCCATCTCCATGATGCGCATCCGTATCTACATATAATACACGTGCATTGTATTTTTCCTGCAGATACTTAATTGCCACGGAGCTGTCATTATAGATGCAGAAGCCGGATGCCTTCCCCCTAAAGCCATGGTGCAGTCCGCCGCCAAGGTGTAAGGCATGCTCAGCTTTTCCGCTCATCACATAATCGACAGCGGTCAGTGTGCCGCCAACCAAAAAGGCGCTCGCTTCGTGCATATTTGCAAAAATGGGCGTATCCTCTGTTCCCAATCCATATCCTTCAGCAGCGTCACCTTTAAGCTGTCCCTGGCCGGCAAGCTTAACCGCATGAACAAAATTGGGGTCATGGATCAGGCATAGTTCCTCATCCGTTGCCATTCGGGGTGCGACAATCTGATTTTCCTCAATAGCCCCCATTTTTTGCAGTAAATCCAATGTGAGTTTTAAGCGCATCTGATTAAAAGGATGTTGGCTGTTGAAACGGTAATTCAGCAGCTCTTCTGAAAAGACAAACACAGAACGGTCGGTCATGATGACATCCCCGGCAGGTTCGGCCAGAGAACATTGTGTCCGGCTTTTTTCAAATCCTCGATTACTGCAATTGGATTCATTGTCTGGATCCTTACTACGAGAATTTTGTATTGCTCATCCTTTTGGTCAGGGTATACCAGCACGCTTTGGATATTGGCCTTTCTCATGCTGATCACAGATGCTATTTCACAAAGCATACCTGCCTTGTTCGGTACCTTAACTTCAATTTGCGACCCTGGCTGATGGGCACCAGTCAATTCAACAAGTGTATGAAGAAGGTCCGTTTCAGTTACAATTCCGACGAGCTTTTTATCCTGGATGATGGGCATGCAGCTGATATTATGTTCGTAGAAAACTCCAGAGATCTCTTCGACAAAATCAAGTGGATGGCCAGTGATCAGATTTGTCGTCATAATCGTTTTAACTGCTTTGTCAAGCTGGTGCTTATGCTCATCCCAATGAAAAATCGATGGAGCTGCATCCTTGATATCCCGGTCTGATACCAGGCCGACAACAGTGTTCTCAGTGTCAACGATAGGAATATGCCTAATTTTTTTGGCAGACATCAGCTTGATCGCTTCTGCAATTGTGTTTTCTTGAAAAAGAGTGGAAACATTTTTTTTCATAATTTCTTCGACGATCATGATTCTTCCTCCTTGAATGATACGGTATCTTTCAAGTTAAGTAATTAATTCAATAAATGTATTGGTGAAAATAGTAATTTTAAGAGTGAAGCTTTTATAAAAGCTGAGATCGATATAATTGTGACAGGAAAAGTATAGCTATAAATTGATCTAGACAAGCCTATTAATACATGAACCGGTTCATGAATCGCAGCTGGTCGAACTTCTGGATGGATTCAGGTGCAATTCTTTTCCCGATACGCGCCATTAGACAGTTAGCTGGATGGGAGCTGATTTCCGGGTCATCCGTCGCATACCAGACAAGGCCTCCTGCATTCATCATTTTTTCCATGACTTTGCGGTATTCCCAAACATTAAGACCGGTTCCTTTTAAATCCCAGTGCCAGTAATATTCTGTCGTGATGATGATATAATCTTCCATTGCGTCGTCCATCATTGAAACAACCAATAGGTTTTTCCCGACCCTGCTTCCACGGAATTCAGGAATAACCTCAATTGCGCCAAGCTCGATTAAATCTTCCATGCCGCCTTCCGACCACCGCTCAAGCGGATCTGGATAAAGATAAGTAACATAGCCGACAACCATATCCCCTGAACGGGCTACTATAATCCTTCCTTCAGGCAGACCGGCAATTTCAATAAGCGCCTTATGCTGCTGGGCGGGAGGACGAAAAGCTACCAAATCCTTATGAAATTCATAGCTTGCCAGTTTTTCAGGAGAAATTGGGCCTTCAATGATTAAACGACCATGAGGAGTTTTCAGTTCTTTTGCGTTATAAGTCTTTTTATGTTCCATTCAGTCACCACCCGTCAACAATTCAAACGTCAATTCTATTATACATAAAATCTAACAGATAAAAGCGCTTTCACAAAATTTTCTGTTTTTAAAACCTGTTCTTTTCGTAAAATAGTTTCTGCTCTGCAATGCATATTTTAATGTTTCTTTTAAAAAGGCACTGTTAAACTTGGCTGTTAATTTCCGCTCCAGGCACTCGCTTTCCGCGGGGCGTCAGGTGAGCCTCTTCGTCGCTTTGCTCCTGCGGGTGCTGATCCCGCAGAGTCGAGAACCCTCCGCTCCAATCAACAGGTGCTCAAAATCAACATTGAACTATAACAGAGCCTTTAAAAATTGCATAATATAAAAACTTAAAATTATACTCTCACGAATAATGACATTCGGCCAAGACAGTCTGTTATCTAAGTGATGACTTAAAGTTAGAATTAAGTATTTTCATATAAATATTTTAAAAATTGAGAAAAGCGAATTTTTATACTATAATGTATTTTAAATAAAAGAGACAAGGGGGATGGGTATATGAAAGTGGAAGCGC
>NZ_JBAVFI010000250.1:0-2737 GCF_049588175.1 Mesobacillus sp. | reverse complement strand
ACCTACTTATTTGTACTTAGGCACCCTTTTTTATCCCTGACTGCATCATCACTAATTCGTTGGCCAGTGCTTGAATACGATTCAATACATCCTCATCGACCAATTCATTTAAAGGATTGAAATGATTTGCATTAACGTAAACATAACTTGGGGCTACATAGGAACGGAAATAGCCAGCAATCGGTTTTAACTGATTCTCAATCACAAGGTAGTGTTGATAAGTCCCGCCATTTGCAACAAACCCCATAACCTTATGGCGAAAAACATCTGGCGGGACTAAATCGAAAACATTTTTCAATGGTGCAGGCATCGAACCATTAAAGATTGGAAAACCAACTAAATAGACATCAGCTTCTGATACTGCTTTAATAATTTCCTTTGTATCCTCATTGTAAGATTCCGGCTTTCGTCCATCGCAAAATTGCATATCATAGTCTCTTAAATCCAAAAGCCTCATTTCGATATCAGGAGTTAATTTCTTTATTTCATTCAGAACAGCATCAACTAATATAGCTGTCTTAGCACCCAAGATCGTACCGGATATCCCTAATACTTTCATCTGGTTTTCACCATCCTTTTCAGAACTTCATTGCTTAATCTGACATCCCAAGAATCCTTAGGAAGATACTATTACATTATTCGTAAAGGCAGGCATTACTTTTTCAGCCACCAGTTCCATTGATCGAAGGACCCTTTCATGCGGCAACCCACCAAAATTCATTAGCATCATCACGTGGTCACAGCCCGCTTCTTGATACTTGTGAAGCCGTGCAATTACATCCTCTGGAGTCCCGATTAACACTTGCTCACGCTCTTCCAAATCTTCAAATTGCGCATTCCTTCCATATTGGCGAGTATCCAAATACAGGTTCAGGTGTTCTTTAGCAACTTGCTCAGCCTCTTCACGAGTTTCCGCAACAAATGTATGAAGAGCTAAAGGAATGTTAAGTTTTGTTTCATCGTGGCCTGCTTCCCGGTATGCTTTTTTATAATCATCAAGAATCTGCTTTAATTCTTCAATTGATCTGCTAGCAACATATGGCACCCCCATAATGTTGTAGCCCATTTTTCCAACGAAGGTAGAACCTACAGGACTTAATGCCCCAATCCACGTTGGAACCTTCTGTTGTTTCGGAATCACTTCTAATTGAACATCAGTAAATTGATAGTAATCACCCTCATGCGAAAACTTCTCGCCAGTCCATGCTTTTTCTATCACAGCAAGTGCATCGTTAAACCTGAAAGCTTTATCTTTTCCGTCTACATTAAAACCTGAAAACTCATGTGGAAGATATCCGCTTCCTAAACCAAGGTTTAAACGGCCATTACTTAAAACATCCAGCAACGCATAGTCTTCAGCGACTTGAATAGGGTTTTTGAATGGAAGAGTCACAATCGACACTCCCAATCGGATGTTTTTAGTATGCTGTGCAGCAACTGCCAGCAGCATCTGTGGGGTTGTTAAAATCCCATATTCACTGAAGTGATGCTCAGCAAACCATACTGAATCATATCCTAAACAGTCTGCATGAATGGTCTGTTCCAAAACTTCCTTCATTAACTGTTCATGAGAACGACTAAACTTTTCCTTGTAGTTATCAAATACAGTAAACAATCCAAATTGCATCTAGATCTCCTCCGTTTTTTCATAATTGGGCAACAAAAAAAACCAGCAGCAAAGAAAGCATCAAGAAACTGAACAAATTCAGATTCCAGACCTTTTTTCACTACTGGTTTTTAATCTACTTTATCAGGATTGGGTTTAACTCCCTCTCCTCATAGACTAGCCAGTTAAACAATGTGATTATATTATAAATGAATTATAAAACAAATATTCAGAATATTGCAAGCGTTTTATTTGAAAAATTTATAAATTCTCTTTACTTTCAATATAACGATTATATGCCGAAACAACTGCCTGCACGATTGCTTTTTGAGGCGGAACAAGGAATCTCGATTCAATCAATTTCGTAAGATGATCAACACCATTTCCTAAAAATTGCCCTCTAAGCAATGATGAAAGAAAATTATTGGTGATATCTTTTATAAAAGTAAAATCACACTCTACGATTATATCCAGCTCTTTGTCGACAATAAGCAAGCAGCCAATCGATTTCCGCTCTTCAAATACCGGAGTCCCTTTTGGAAGCTGCGCAAATCCAGCTACAAAAACATAACTATCCTTCATTTCGCCAATCATTCTTAGTACCCCCGTTTGTAAATATGAAGAATCTCTCTATTTTATGTATTCATTTTTAATTCACGATTTCCTGCGTAAATAATAAATTTCTAAGTTCGATATATCCATAACTTCGACCATTTCCTTAAAGAAAGCCCAAACCTCAATGTCAAAAGAAGAATACTTTTGGGACCATCTTTTCATTGTCGGTGGTTTTTAAGTACCATAAAATTGGTTAGTATTATCTGGGTGTTATTAACATAAAAAAGAGCATCAAGCCTAAGCTTAAAGTTCCTTAAAATTAAAACACGAGAACCGTCCCCATGTTCATATGATAATCCCCATCCTTCATCTCCACTCCGCGTTCATGAATCCGATCGGTTATCTTCCGGTACTGATCGTATACATTCCATAATTCCATATGTGCTCTCCCCCTATCTATCTTCATTTCTCTTTCTATGTACAACGTGGATAGTTTGTATTATACAATGATTCTGGAAAAATTTATAAATAGTTTCAGAATTTATTCAAACAGCTGCGTCTATATGATAGGTTGTA
>NZ_JBAVFI010000249.1:0-1635 GCF_049588175.1 Mesobacillus sp. | reverse complement strand
GCTCTGTAGTATAAATACTTCTTATTTATTTAACTGCAAGTAAAAATCGTCTTTATAGTAAGCCTTTCTTGTAATCTGCGAGAACCTCATCAATTAGACGTCGGGCAACGCCAGCAAAAACAGGGTTACGGGTTTGATAGTAAGGAAGCGCAAACAGTCCTACTGACAATGCCCAGCCACTCCCGCGTATCCAGGTTGAATCGTCAACTGATAGGCTACTGCGCAACTTTTTTCTTTCTTCGACATTAAGCAAATTCCAAGCGAACATCCAGTCACATGCTGGATCTCCCACGCCAAGGCCTCCAAAGTCGATTATTGCGCTTAATTGGCCATTTTCAACAAGCAGGTTCCCTGCAAGGAGATCCCCGTGAATCCAGACGGGAGGACCTTGCCATGGTTGAGCATGGAGAGATAATTCCCATGCTGAGGTTGCCGCAGCCGTATCAATTGTATTATGAAGTTTTGTCATCACTTCTCGAACACCTTCGTCTCGCATTGCCAGGGGGAAGCCGCGTCCGAAGTTATGATCTCCGGGTGGCGGGCCGCCGGCAGTATCAATACTTTGCAGTGTAGTGACGAAATTAGCTAGTGTGGCAGCTGCTTGGTATGGATTGTCAATGTGCCCCTCGATTGCGTTATCACCCTTGATCCATTGATAAACAGACCAGTGCCATGGGTAGTCCTTCGTTGGTCTGCCTGCCGCGAGCGAGGTAGGAATGGCAAGTGGCAGGCGCGGTGCAAGACTCGGCAGCCAGTGATGTTCCTTCTGCAGCTGCAGAGCTCCTCTTTCGTCAAGGGGGAACCGGACAACCATTTCTTCCCCGAGTCTATAAATTGCGTTGACAGTTCCGGTAGAGTTGAACCGTATAAGGGGGAGGTTTGCCCATTGCGGAAATTGGTACGCAATCAATCGGCTTACAAGTGAAACGTCGGGAACAGCTGGGATTTCAGGGTTGGTCATGGTAATCCTCCTTTTGATATGTAATGAATAAATTTTTGAAAAGACCTATACTTTGCAAGAATACAAAAATAGTTACGGTAGCACTATGAAATATCTAAATCAAAATTAGAGCTGTTCATAATATCCATTAAAATATCATGGGGTTGTTTATTGGTTGTGTCGTACAGATGCAGTTTATTTTCTGGTGTATTTTCAAGTTGTTTCAGCAGAAACAACGAGCGGTCAATTAAGTAAGTATCCCCGCGTTTTTGGATACGTTCAATCAAACGATCTTTATCAGCAAGTAACACTATATATTTAACTTTTACATTCAAATGAGAAAAATGTTGGCAGAACCACTCCAATTCATCTTCAACGATAATATCAATGATGACATTGAAATCATGCTGAATGAGTGTTTGTGTAGTGGAAACGATATTTTTCCACATGATGTTTAATCTTTCTTCCCAGGGGGGTTCAGATCCTTCTCCATACATTTCTAGAAAGTGATCGCCGTCAACGAGTGCGCTTTTCTCCAATTGATTCGCAAGTTCCTTAGCAAGGGTGGACTTGCCTACACCGCAAGGACCAGAAATAATATAAATGGTTTGTTCAGGATTTGTGTTCATTTGCTATTCCCTCCATACGATCATCCGTAATTGTTTTCCTCGTAATGCAAAGGGAAGCAAGAGAAC
>NZ_JBAVFI010000248.1:0-1868 GCF_049588175.1 Mesobacillus sp. | reverse complement strand
CGGATGCCGATAAAATTGATTTTATCTCCGAATTCCGTTGCGACCCGGATGGCGTTTGGCACACCGGACCTTAATGTGTCGTACGTATCTACAAGGAATACGCAGTCCTTATGCGTTTCCGCGTATTTTTTAAAAGCAATGTAATCATCCTTATATGCCTGAACCATTGAGTGTGCGTGCGTTCCGGAAACCGGTATTCCGAAAAGCTTGCCGGCACGCACATTGCTCGTGGAATCAAAACCGCCGATGTAGGCCGCGCGCGTGCCCCAAAGCGCCGCATCCATTTCATGCGCTCGGCGACTACCAAATTCCATCGCGATTTCGTCCTTCACTACCTGCTTGATCCGCGATGCTTTCGTGGCAATCAACGTCTGGTAGTTAACGATATTTAAAAGAGCAGTCTCGATCAGCTGTGCTTCAGCAAGCGGTGCATCGACTCTGACTAATGGCTGGTTGGCAAAAACGATTTCGCCCTCCTGCATCGCACGAATCGAACCTGTAAAACGAAGATCCTTCAGATACTCCAGGAAATCCTCTCCGAAATTGGCTTCTTCTCTTAAATATTGAATATCATCCTCGGTAAATCCGAAGTTCTCGATGTAACTGATGATTTTTTCCAGTCCGGCAAAAACGGCGTACCCATTGCCAAATGGAAGCTTACGGAAAAACAAATCAAACACTGCACGGCGATTGTGGACACCATCCCGCCAGTATGTTTCCATCATATTGATTTGATATAAGTCTGTATGCAGCATCAAGCTGTCATCTGTAAATTTCGTGCTCATCCAAAAACCTCCAAGTTTGCTGCCATCCGTGTTCATTTTCATAGGCTACTTCACCTCCGCGCCAATCGAGCTTTCGAAATGGCGAAGTGACCACTCATGGCCGACAGGGTCAAATGAAGCAACTGCCTCCTTATACACAATAACCTTAAATCCTTTATTGTAAGCATCCACCGCTGTGTGCAGGACACAAATATCGGTGCAAACGCCGACAAGATGCACTTCCGTAATGCCTCTTTCGCGCAATTTCATTTCAAGATCCGTTCCGGCGAATGCCGAATACCTCGTTTTATCGATATAATATACATGATCCAGATGCTTATTCTCCTCGTACACCGCCTGAAGGCTGCCAAACAAATCTCTCCCCTTCGTGCCGCGGATATTATGAGGCGGGTACAGCTTCGTTTCCGGATGGAACTCATCGCCCTCATCATGGACATCAATAGCGAACACCATATAGTCACCATTCTGAATGAAATCTCTGGTGACGCCGACAAGCTTCTCCTCAATATCCTGGCCCGGCTTGCCGCATGTCAAAGCCCCGTCATCAGCCACAAAATCAAACGTATAGTCGATGTTGATCAACGCCTTGTTCCCCACTATGTATCCACATCCTTCATATTATTATCTTGCCTGATATCTCTTATTTTCTTCCATTTATGTGTTACAGGCAAATTTTACACATTTATCTTAAGCAATACCCCAATTGCCACAGACATATTGCGTTTTTCAATTAGAATATGAATATCCGGTCCCCCTTGAAGTTGTTTGAAACCAACTGAGGGCTGTTTTCACCGCTCTAACTGTTCCAATGACCCTTATTGGAACAATCCGTGACTGGTTTTTCACCTCGAACTGTTCCAATTATCCTTATTGGAACAGTCAGTGGCAGATTTTTTACCTCAGATTGTTCCAATGGCTTTCGCTTCTTCCTTTTACAAAAACTTTCACTAATGCATTTAAAACCAACCAAAACACAATCTACCCAAACACAAAAAAATCGCCCCAAAAAGCAGCGACTCATCATCATTCTACTTTAAAATTCAAATCCAGATTCTCTGGACGGTCTTCCGGACGGATTTCATC
>NZ_JBAVFI010000247.1:0-11074 GCF_049588175.1 Mesobacillus sp. | reverse complement strand
GTATTCCAGCTTTTGAAGAAACATTATTCCCGCTATGACGTGGATACAGTGACAGCTGTAACAGGTACATCTAAGAAAGATTACCTCAAGGTGGCGGAGACGTTCTGTTCAACAGGAAAGCCTGGCAAAGCAGGTACGATTTTATATGCAATGGGTACAACCCAGCATACAGTAGGAACCCAGAATGTCCGGATATACGCAATGCTCCAGCTTCTTCTTGGGAACATCGGGATGCCAGGAGGCGGCGTCAATGCGCTTCGCGGTGAATCCAACGTGCAGGGTTCAACCGATTTCGGATTATTATTCCACCAGCTGCCTGGATATCTAAATTCGCCAACTGAAATTCCTGAAAATGCGACATTGAAAGCCTATCTGGAAAAAGAAACACCTAAAACAGGCTACTGGAGCAACAAGCCAAAGTTCGTCGTCAGCTTATTGAAGGCATGGTACGGCCCTAACGCAACAAAAAACAATGAATTCTGCTATCAGTACCTACCAAAAGGAAACAAGAACTACTCGCATATCGCACTATTCAATGCCATGTACAAGGGCGAACTCGAAGGGGCCTTCCTGTTTGGAACAAACCCTGTTGTTGGCGGCCCGAACGCCGGCAAGGAAAAAGAAGCTCTCAGTAACTTGAAATGGATGGTAGCGGTTGACCTTTGGGAAACAGAAACATCTGCATTCTGGCAAAAAGAAGCAGGCAGCAACCCGTCGAAGATTGACACAGAAGTATTCCTGCTTCCTGCAGCCTCTTCCTATGAAAAAGAAGGTACGGTTTCAAACAGCGGCCGCTGGATGCAATACCGCTGGAAGGCTATCGAGCCTAAAGGCGAAGCAAAAGCGGATTTAGAGATCATGCATATGCTTATGCAGCGATTGAAGGGCATGTACAAGAACGAAAGCTCAGCTGCTGCAAAACCAATCAATGCGATCTACTGGAACTATGGGGATCATGATCACCCTGACTTCGATATGATTGCGAAGGAAATCAATGGGTCATACACCGCAACTGGCAAGCAGGTAGAAAACTTCGGCAATCTTGCTGATGATGGTTCCACAAGTTCAGGATGCTGGATTTATTCTGGATATTACCCAGCCGATGGACAGAACCTCTCAAAACGCCGTGACAACAAAGATACTGGCATGGGCAACTTCTTGAATTGGTCTTATGCATGGCCGATGAACCGCCGTGTTCTTTATAACCGTGCTTCTTGTGACCCAAGCGGTAAGCCATGGAATAAGGACAAAGCAGTGATCTGGTGGGATGCGGTACAGAAAAAATGGGTTGGAAACGATGTTCCTGACTTTAAAGCAGTGGTTTCCCCTGCTGAAAAAGGCGGCACAAACCCATTCATCATGCAGGCAAACGGCCTGGGCGGCATCTATGCACCGACTTTGGCAGACGGTCCATTCCCAGAACACTATGAACCGTTTGAAAGCCCTGTGCCGAATGTCTTCTCAAGCCAGGAATTCAACCCGACGATCAAGGTGTGGGATGGCGACTTCAACCTTAAAGGATCGAAGAAGCAATTCCCGATCGTGGCGACGACCTACCGAGTAAGTGAACACTGGCAGTCAGGTTCGATGACACGCAACCAGCAGTGGCTATCGGAGCTTGCCGGCCACATGTACATCGAAATGAGCGAAGAGCTCGCGAAGGAAAAAGGCATTAAGAACAAGGATCAGGTCATCGTCACTTCCGCCCGAGGCGAGGTCAAAGCGTACGCAATGGTGACGAAGCGCTTCAAACCGCATATGGTCAATGGCAAAAAGGTCCACCAGATTGGCATGCCATGGCACTTCGGATATAAAGGATATGCAACAGGGGATACAGCAAACCGCTTAACACCTCATATTGGGGACGCAAACACGATGATCCCTGAATATAAGGCATTCCTCTGCAACGTAAGGAGGGCTGACTAATGGCAAAGGCGGAGTATGTAAAATTTATCGACGTGACCAAGTGTGACGGCTGCCGCGCATGCATGGTTGCCTGTAAAAACTGGAACGACCTTCCGGCTGAACCGGAAGCATTCCAGGGAAGTGTCCAGTCACATGCGAATGTAACGGCAAACACTTGGAACGTGCTGTCATTCATTGAACACGAAAACGGAAAAGGAAATCTTGAATACCTTTTCCGCCACTCATCATGCTTCCATTGTTCCGAAGCTGCCTGCGTGAAGGTTTGCCCTGAGGATGCCATGCACTATACAGACTTTGGCACTGTCGATGTGAACACAGATAAATGCGTGGGCTGCGGCTATTGCGTCCAGAACTGTCCATTTGATGTTGTTCAATTGGCAACTTATAAAGACAAGAATGGCAAGGAGTACAAGAAGGCGCAGAAATGTACGATGTGCGTGGACCGTCTTGAGGAGGGCATGCAGCCAGCCTGCGTCACAACCTGCCATACGGACGCAATGGAATTCGGCACGAAAGAAGAAATGCTGAAGAAAGCTGAAAAGCGCCTGGGCGAAATCAAGGGACGTTTCCCTAACGCGATGATCTACAACCCAGAAGGAGTCGGCGGCACACATACGATCTATGTGCTTGCTGAAAAGCCTTCCGTTTATGGATTGCCTGAAAAGCCGAAGGTTCCGACATCTGCAGTGGTCTGGAAGGATTATGCCCAGCCAATCGGAAAAATGATGCTTGGTGCAACAAGCATGGCACTCGTGGGTGCTTTCGTAACCAACAAGTTATTCAACAAGGAAAGTAAAGTACAAGAAGAGGATGGAGGCGGCAGCCATGAGTAAACCGCAAAAATCAGAGGTGAAGGTTAAACGTTTCTCAAAAGGTTTTGTCATTTCTCATGCTGTGAACGCCATTTCCTTCTTCGCGCTCTATATCACGGCCTTGCCCATGTATACAGAATGGTTTGACTGGCTTTATCCAGTGCTTGGCGGGCCAGCAGGAGCGCGCATGCTCCACAGGGTTTTCGCGGTTACCTTCATCACGCCTACCTTCATCTGGCTGATCATGGATCCTAAAGGCTTTCTGCGCTGGGGCAAGGAGCTTATTACCTGGAAAAAGAGAGACCTGCAATTTTTCACTGAGTTTGTTAAGGAACTATTCGGCTTCAAGTTCAAGCATGTAAAACAAACATTCTTTAATGCTGGTGAAAAAATCAACTCAATCATTCAGATCCTGACTGCGTTTCTAATCATCGGTTCAGGATTTCCGATGTGGTTTCCTGCGCTGTTCCCGAAAGTCGTTGTCCAATGGGCATATGTGGCTCATAATGTCGGCTTCGGATTGGCCATTGCTGTCGTAGTCGGCCATATTTATCTCAGTGTCATCCACAAGAATTCCAGGCCAGGATATACCGGCGTTATAACCGGTGAAGTTCCTGCCTGGTGGGCAAAGGATCACTATACAGAATGGTATGAAGAAGAAGTTAAGAAGGGCAATTTCCCTGATTTAGATAAAAATAAGAACAAGAAAAAAGGCGCTTGATTTTTAGATGAGTGCAAGTATTTGACGCACCAGCATTTTTACTCGGGAAGCTGGGGCTTCGCTGCGAAAAGAACTCACAAGAGAGGGAATGGTGATCCACACAGGGCGCCATTCCCTTCAAAATTTGAAAAGGAAGAGGTGCTGCAGCAATGAAGAATTCCCTTGTCTCAAAAGAGTACCAGAAATTGCAGAAAGAAATGATCAGATTGCAGGAACAGTGGAAGCTAAGCCTGAATCCCGAGAGTATCCAGCCTAATCTTGATAAAGCGGCAATGGAGGCAGGTGTGCCAGTCACTGCTTTAGCGGCTATTGATTTTGATATTCCCCTATTTTTACAGTGGATAGAGGATATGGGAGAGCTATTATCGAACTATCAACCTAACCTGGAAAAATCGATGAAATCTCTTAAAAAGTCATTGGATGATGAAACAGCCAAAAGATGGATTGATGAGGCATTTGCCTTTAATCATATTTATTTTGCCAGTTTTGCAGAAGAGAATAATATTGATGCGTGGATTCCTCAATTTTTAGCAGAAAATGTACTTCGTCCTTATTTGCAGCTGACAGCGGAAAAAGTCCAGGATGATATTCAATATGGCGTACTTGGTGCGGGCTGCCCTGTCTGTGGTGAACCTGTACGACTTGCCCAGCTTGAAGACGGAGGAAAAAAAGTCCTTCACTGTCCTCGCTGCCTAGCTCACTGGCATGAAAAACGCCTCACTTGCTCGCACTGCGGCAATGAAGACCATGAAACGGTTCAATTCCTGACGATTGAAGGAGAGTCTGCGGCCCAAATCCAAGTTTGTGAGGAATGCAAGGGGTATACTAAAATAATTGATACAAGACAATATATTGTGAAGCCAACGCCGGCAATGCTTGATTTAAATACGGTTCATCTGGATTTCGTTGCCCAGGAGAACGGTTATCACGCCGCTGGTGAAACAAAACAGACAAATTAAAAGAGGTGCTGTGGAATGAAAGCTGGAGCCATCATTTTATCAGGCGGCAAATCTAGCAGGATGGGAAAAAATAAAGCTCTACTGAAATTTCACGAAAAAACGAATATTGAGATAATATTGGATGAACTAAAGCACGTATTCGATGATATAATTCTAGTAACGAATGAACCTGAAACCTATCAATTTTTAAATATTAAGACCATAACGGACCAATATAAAGAATCTGGTCCGCTTGCCGGGATTCACGCTGGACTTGAGGCTTCCGACTATGAAGAGAATTTTGTCGTCGCCTGTGATATGCCATTTGTATCGGGAGAGCTTGCTGCAAGCCTCGTCAAAGAGTTAAAGCACCATGAAGCAGTGGTCCCAATCAGCGAAGGCAGGCAGCATCCGCTTTTTGCCGCCTACCAGAAAAGGGCAGCAGTTGTTGCGAAGGATTGTATCGAAGAAGGGATGCTAAGGATGAAGCATCTGCTCGACCGTCTGGATGTGCGTTATCTGGACGAGCAGGATTTAAAGCTTTATTGCGAGGGCAATCTCGAGCGAGTATTTTTCAATATGAATCGGCCAGAGGAATATGAAGATGCAAAAAAAATGACACAATCGGATTGATAGTTTTTTCAGGTGCTAGAAAGGAAGTTAGGCAGTATGCAATTTTTCAAAGTGAAAACCGTTGAGGAGACTTTTGCTTTAATAGATGAAAAAATCGGCAAGATTCAGGAAACCGAGATAAAAAAGCTTGACCGGGCACTTCATTACATCCTTGCTGAGGATGTGACGGCTGAAGAGAATGTCCCGGGCTTTGACCGTTCAACGGTCGATGGCTATGCGGTCATTGCGAAAGACACTTTTGGTTCTTCTGAATCGATGCCTGGCTTCTTGAATGTGGCTGGTGAAGTCCATATGGGCGAAGAAGCTTCCAAGCCGGTTGGCAGAGGAGAAGCGATTTACGTCCCGACTGGAGGGATGCTTCCGCCCGAAAGTGACAGCGTTCTCATGATTGAGCACTGTGAGGAAATCGGCGGCCTTCTCAACACATATAAGCAGATTGCGCCTGGCGAGAATGTCATCCGGGCAGGAGAAGACATCAGAGCGGGTGAAGTCCTGCTTGCAGCAGGAACCAAATTGCGTCCTCAGGAGCTTGGAGCTCTCGCAGCATTGGGAATTTCACAGGTGAAAGTCTACCGAAAACTGAAAGCAGCATACCTTTCTTCCGGGGATGAAATCGTCCCTTATGAAACGAAATCACTTGAAACAGGACAAATCCGTGATATCAATTACTTAACCGTCAAAGGCCTTGCGAATGAGTGGGGAATTGAAGTTATCTATGGAGGGATCACCCGTGATGATTATCAGGAATTTTCCCAGAAAGCGCGTGAATTGTATGAGCAGGCGGACTGTCTGATCCTCTCCGGCGGCAGTTCAGTCGGGACAAAGGATTATACGACTGAGGTCATCCAGTCACTTGGAGACCCTGGCGTGTTTGTCCATGGAATCTCCATCAAGCCTGGCAAACCGACGATCCTTGCGGTGGCCGATGGAAAGCCGGTCATCGGCCTGCCCGGACATCCTGCGTCTGCAATGATCATCTTCAAGCTGTTTGGCGAGAGGGTTTTTAGAAGATTAAAAGGTGAAAAAATCGAGCCTAAACCAGAACGGGTTTTTGCGAGAATCGTAAAAAATATTGCTTCTTCACCAGGGAGATCTGATTACATCAGGGTCAAGCTGGAGGAAAAGGATGGAGATTGGTGGGCTGATCCGATTATCGGCAAGTCAGGCCTGATCACAACTTTGGTAAAAAGCGATGGGATTGTGGAGATTGTTTCCGAAAAAGAGGGCATTTCTCAAGGGGAACATGTGCCTGTTATTTTGACGAGATAGGGGGAGTGGCATCATGAACAAAATACAGTATAATCGTAAAATCTATCTTGAGGACAAGCCTCGGGCCGAAGCCAGAGACGAAGTGCTCGCTGCTTTCGACCTTCCTCGTGAAAAGGAATGGGTCCCCGCCAGCCGTGCGCTTGGCCGCATTACCGCAGAGCCGGTTTTTGCCAATGTCTCTATGCCTTTTTACCATGCTTCAGCCATGGATGGAATCGCGGTGAACGCAGAGGAAACGTATGAAGCCCATGAACAGAGGCCTCTTCAATTAAAAAAAGGCGAACAATTTGTTTATGTTGATACAGGGAATGCCATCCCTTCACCATTCAATGCGGTGATCATGGTCGAGCATATCCATGTCATCGATGAAGATACAATCGAAATCATCGAACCAGCAACTCCGTGGCAGCATATCCGTCCAATCGGCGAGGATATCGTCCAGGAGGAGATGCTGTTCACTCAGGGCCATGAACTGCGCCCTGCAGACCTTGGGGCCCTCCTCGCGGCACAGGTCACACAGGTATGTGTCGTGAAAAAGCCGCTGGTGACGATTATTCCGACAGGGAATGAATTGGTCAGCGCCGATACTTCGCTTTCATCAGGCAGGATCATTGAATTCAACGGCACCGTTTTTAGCGCGTATATCGAGGATTGGGGCGGCACGCCTCAACTTCAACCGATTGTAAAAGATGAGCCGGAAAAAATTAAAGAAGCATTGTTGACGGCGGTTGAAACGTCTGACATCGTTGTTATTAACGCGGGTTCATCAGCAGGCTCTAAGGATTATACTGTGCATATTCTCGAGGAGCTTGGCACTGTTTTTACCCATGGTGTCGCAACAAGGCCAGGTAAGCCAGTCATCCTTGGAAAGATTAACAATAAAGTGGTTATAGGTGTACCAGGTTATCCAGTGTCAGCGTATTTTGCGCTTGAGTGGTTTGTCAGGCCGCTCGTTTGCAAATATCTTGGGGTCCCAGAGCCGAAAAGGCAGACATTGCAGGTGAAGCTTGGCCGCAGGATTGTCTCTACGATGGGGGCTGAGGACTTTGTCCGAATGAATATCGGCTATGTGGATGGACAATTTGTCGCCAACCCGCTGACGCGCGCGGCCGGCGTTACGATGTCTCTCGTGCGTGCAGATGGCTTGCTTGTCGTACCGCCGGAAGAGCTTGGGTATGAACAGGGCGATGTTGTCGAGTTAGAGCTTTACAGACCGGTTGAAGAAATCAAGAATGCGATTGTCTTCAGCGGCAGCCATGATTTGACGATCGATCTTCTATCCTCCCAGCTTAAAAAACAGCGCACCGACATGAAAATCGTTTCTTCCCACGTTGGCAGCATGGCCGGATTAATGGCTATCAGAAAAGGGGAAGCCCATGTAGCGGGCATTCATTTGCTAGATCCGGAGACGAAAGAATATAATATTACCTATGTTAAAAAATTTCTTGCCGGGAAGGATGCAGTCCTTTATCCATTTTTAAAAAGGACCCAGGGCTGGATGCTGCCAAAAGGGAATCCGCTTGGAATTGAAAATGTCAGCGATATCGCTATGAAGGGTGCTGACTATGCCAACAGGCAAAAAGGGGCCGGGACAAGGATTTTGTTTGATTTATTGTTAAAAGAAACAGGGATTTCCCCCGAGCAGGTAAATGGCTATGAACGTGAAATGTTCTCTCACTTGAGCGTCGCTGCTGAAGTGAAGGGAAATGAGAACGCGGCAGGCCTGGGCATTTACCCGGCAGCCAGGGCAATGGGGCTGGAATTCATCCCGGTTGCGGATGAAAACTATGATTTGCTTATGACAAAGGCATTTTATGAAAGCGAAAAGGGAATTTGGTTAAGGTCCGTGATCCAATCCGAAGCCTTCAAGGCCGAAGTCGCCAAAATCGGCGGATATGCAGTGGTGGAAAATCCAGAACCGATTATACTGTAAATCAAAAAGGCTTGGATCAATTTTATTGAGGTGAAAATGATGAATTATGAAATAGCGAAAGAACCAATCAACGTTCAATCCGTCATTGATAAAGTGGTCCAGCGTGATGCGGGAGCCATCACTACATTCATTGGCACCGTCCGTGAAATGACAAAGGGAAAGAAGACCCTTTTTCTTATATACGAAGCATATGAGCCAATGGCGATCAAGAAGCTTGAGCAAATCGGCACAGAAATCCAGGAGCGCTGGAATGGTGCCGAGGTTGCGATTACACACCGTGTCGGCAGGCTCGCTATTACAGATGTTGCCGTCGTCATTGCCGTTTCAACACCACACCGCAACGATGCATATGAAGCGAACCGATATGCCATCGAGCGCATCAAGGAAATCGTGCCAATCTGGAAAAAAGAGCATTGGGAAGATGGCCAGGAATGGATCGGAAATCAACTAGAAACTGTCTCATATCCGACAGGAAAACCGGAGGAGAAGGATCTCAATGAATAAAATATTATTCTTTGCCCATCTGCGCGATGAAGCGGGGCATGAATCAGTGGAAATCGAAGCTGCCGGTAAAACGGTTGCTGAATTGAAGCAAATGGTGGCTGAAAAGTATGGAGTCCAAAAGCTTGATACATCGATGACAGCAATCAATGAAGAGTTTTCATCAAATGACGAAGTGATCAAAGAGGGAGATACCATCGCGTTTATTCCGCCGGTATCGGGCGGCTGATTCTACTAATGCAGGGAGTAACTAAAGAAATTTTCACTCCAAGCAAGAATTATAAAGCGAAAATCATTAAACGAAGTGATGGCTTTTTTGAATACCATATCTGTGAATGGACTAGAGAAGTAGTACCGGGGTATGGAATTGTTTCAGAATGGTATTGGAGCATGCTCAATAAAACCCTGTCATTATGCGATACAGAAGACAGGGCTATTCAAATCGCTATTGAAGAGCTCCGGCTTTATTCAGGAGAAATGCCAGAATAATAAGGTGGAAATTATCAGTGGTCAGCCCAGTGTCTACATGTCACTGTGTTGAAAGGTATTTTCACTAGTTGCTTACGCTTTTCAATGAGGGGGAATAATCATGTCAGAAAGATATTCACGCCAGACGCTGTTTCCTCCGATTGGGAAGGCCGGACAGGAGAAAATCCGCAGCAAGCATGTGCTGATGATTGGAGCTGGTGCGCTTGGCTCTGGCAATGCCGAACTGCTGGTGCGCGCAGGCGTAGGGCGGCTGACAATTGTCGATCGTGATTATGTGGAAGAAAGTAATCTGCAGCGTCAGCAGCTATATACCGAAGAGGACGTTGCCGAAAAGCTTCCAAAGGCAGCGGCGGCAGAAAAAAGGCTGCGGGCGATTAACTCGGATGTTGATATACGTGCGTATATTGCAGATGCGACTCCGGAAAAATTAGCAGAACTTGCTGACGGCGTGGATCTTATTATGGATGCCACAGACAATTTTGAAACAAGAATGGCAATCAACGATATTTCCCAGAAATATAAAATCCCATGGATATACGGGGCTTGTGTCGGAAGCTTTGGAATGACCTTTACCATCATTCCCAGCAAGACGCCATGCCTGAATTGCCTCCTTAAAACCGTTCCGCTTCAAGGGATGACCTGTGATACGGGGGGCATCATCGGTCCTGCTGTCCAGATGACCATTGCCCATCAGGGAGCAGAAGCGCTGAAAATCCTGGTGGAAGACTGGGACTCGGTCAGGACTTCATTCGTCAGCTTCGATTTGTGGCGGAACCAGTATACAAGCATGAAAATGTCCAAAGCAAAGGATCCAGGCTGCCTGTCATGTGGCGAGAATCCTGAATATCCATATCTGGAAGCTGAGAACATGACGAAGACGACTGTTTTGTGCGGGCGTGATACAGTTCAGATTCGGCCTCCGCATCAGCAGCAGCTGAATTTGCAGGAAACTGCGGAAAAGATGAAGGAATTGGGCTATCACGTAAAAGGGAATCCATATTTGGTTTCGGTCGAAATGCCTGACAACAGGCTGGTTATATTCCAGGACGGCCGCGCGCTGATTCACGGCACAAAGGATTTGTCCCATGCAAGGAGCATTTATCAGAGATTTTTCGGATAGTAACTATAACGCGAACGCGCAAACCCCCTGCCAAAAGTGACAGGGGGTTTCTATATAAACGATCACTGAGGATCGACTATGCTGTTCGCGCTTTTTTTACTTCACTTCATCTGTAGCAACAAGAACGAGACGACCTTTGTCCAATTCCATTTCGTACTGCTCAGCCTCTTGCTTGGATAGGCCAAGTGATTCGAATTTTTTGCGAAGCTCATCGCCGCGTGACTTGAACATATTGCCGATGGAATCAAAGAACCCTTGCTCCTTAAAGCCTACACCGCCTGTTTCAGTAGCGTCCGTCAAATGCTCGCTGCGGTTTTCGTCATGTGCAAAAATATAAATGTTTTCTTTGCCGAATCCAGCTGCTTCAAGTGAGCTAATCTTTTCCGTTGCCTGTACGCCGTTTTCAACTACTTCTACTTTTAACATAGTATCTTCCTCCTTGATTTTTATCTTAACTATACTAGCTTAGAAAGCATGAATGCCTTCCGCGTCTACACTCTATATATATCCGTTCTCATATCTATTAAACATGGAAGGATAAATTGGAAAATTCTCTGCATGCGTGCCAAATCCATTTAAATCGGGTAAATTTATAGCAGTCTCTGTTAAACAAGTCTGTTGATTTTCGTTCCAGGCGCTTCGCTTTCCGCGAAAGAATTATGAAAAAGCCCAACTGCCGGCTATTTCATAAACAAATTCTTCTAGGGGCTGGCGCTGAGCCTCCTCGTCGCT
>NZ_JBAVFI010000246.1:0-11506 GCF_049588175.1 Mesobacillus sp. | reverse complement strand
GTGGGAAGGGCATACAGCCTGAGCATTTGGACAAGCTTGGCAAGCCGTTTTTTACAACGAAAGAAAATGGAAACGGGCTTGGATTGATGATCTGCTATAAAATCGTTGAAGAACATGGCGGAAAGATTACGGTAGATTCCAATTGTAAAGGGACAACTTTCCTTCTGCATCTGCCTGTGACTTAAATTCACCTGAAAGTAAGTATGCGTTTAACTGGCGTCACTGGATTGATCTGCCCAATTGTTGCTGCCACTCCCTTGTTAAAAGTCCATATACAATCAAATCATGAAACCTCCCATTGAGGTACTCGCCATCACGTATAATCCCCTCCTTTATAAACCCCAACTTTTCGGGGATTGCCTGGCTTTTATAATTGGTTCTTCCACACCTTACCTCAATCCGGTTAAGACCCAGCTCTAAAAAGGCAAAGCTGAGGACTGCCTGGATTGCCCTTGTTATGATTCCCTTTCCCTGCATTTTTTCAATAAGGTAATATCCAATGCATGCCTGTGAGTTAAACCAGTCTACACCGTGCAGGCTAATGCTTCCTACAAGGATTTCTCTGTGCCTGATGGCTAAATGAAAGCCGCTTTTCTCATGGAATTGTTTTTTCCACAACTTGATAATTGTATGAAATTGTTCAGCAGAATGCATATTGTCTACCCATGGAAGCCAAGTCCGCAAATATTCTCTGTTAGAATCAACCAGCCAAAAAAGCTCGTCGGCTTGATATTCCGGGAAGATGTGCAACTTAATTTCACCATCTACTATTAAAGAAAACATTTCACTGCCTCCTTTTGGTACAATCCTCCATTTTACCTGCAGGTGTTTAATCTCGTTCATTCAGGGAATAAACCCTTACATAGTTTTTTACACTTTTTATCTGGGAGGAAAAATATGAAGCTAACAACAAAGATATTAATCGGTCTTGGTCTAGGTGCTCTGACCGGATTAATTCTCAACATCTTTTCACCAGAGCTGTTCTCAGTTTTGGATAAATTTTTATTTACGCCGCTAGGCAAGATTTTCATAAATTTGATTAGCATGCTTGTTGTGCCGATTGTCTTATTCTCCATCATTTTGGGAACAGCTGGGTTAGGCGATCCTAAAAAACTCGGCAGGATTGGTTTGAAAACAGTTTCTTACTTCCTTGTAACTACAGCAATTGCGATTGTGATTGGTATTTCCTTATCTTATCTTATTAAGCCTGGCTTAATGGGAGAGTTTGATACAAGTGGAGCAGAATTTAAGGCTGAAAAGGCGCCATCGGTCAGCGACACCTTCTTAAATCTTATTCCGACAAATCCGTTTGAAGCATTAACTTCTGGAAATATGCTTCAAGTCATCGTATTTGCTTTATTCATAGGATTAGCTTTAACAGCGCTTGGCAATAAAACTAAAGGGATACTAAATCTTGTCGAGCAAGGTAATGAGATCATGATGTATTTAGTAGGGCTGGTCATGAAATTTGCTCCCTATGGAACATTTGGCTTGATTGCAACAGCAATTGGCAGCCAGGGAATCGGTGCAATTAAAGCGATGGGCGTATATATGCTAGTCGTGCTACTCGCTTTAATTATCCATGCTCTATTAACTTATGGATCAAGTGTATATTTCCTTGCGCGTAAAAACCCTTTCTGGTTCTTCAAAGGTTTCTCTCCAGCAATGGGTGTAGCTTTTAGTACCTCTAGCAGTAATGCCACCTTGCCAGTTTCGATGGAAACGGCTCAAAAGAATCTTCGTGTTCCAGAATCAGTCAGCAGCTTTGTACAGCCTCTCGGTGCGACGATCAATATGGATGGAACAGCAATCATGCAGGGGGTTGCCACAATCTTTATTGCTCAGGTGTATGGAGTTGACCTTACACTTGCTGAACTTGGAACGGTTGTCATAACCGCGGTCCTTGCAAGTATTGGAACAGCGGGTGTTCCTGGAGTTGGATTGATCATGCTTGCAATGGTTCTGCAGTCTGTCGGATTGCCTGTTGAAGGTATTGGGTTGATTCTCGGAATTGACCGCCTGCTTGATATGGCGCGTACAGCTGTCAACATTACAGGTGACGCAGCATGTGCTGTGATAGTTGCTGAATCAGAAAAAAAGCATGCTGTTAAGACGGAGAAAAGCAGAGTTAAAAGTTTGAAAGAAAACCGTTCATTAGAGTATACAGAATAACATCTAAAAGCCCAAAGCCCGTCACTTCTAAATGAAGGACGGGCTTTTTTTGAATGGCTTTGCTTATGACTAGTGTTGACTTTTGGGACTCTGTAGCGGAAATCAACAGACAAATTCACAAAGCATTAGATATTTATTTCTATGATTGGACTTCACTGTCATTTACGCCTGTACAAAATCACAAGTTTTCATTACGCGTGAGGGGCAGCAAAATGATAAATGACGTTTTGTCAGGTTCTGATGAACAGGCAAGAATCCCTTTATGCTTTTCGATGATTTCCCTGCAGACGAACAAACCCAGGCCAGTTCCTAGGGTTTTCGTCGTTACAAATGGTTCGAATATCGTCTTAAGTAAATTGTCAGGGATGACAGGGCCATTATTGGCGATCTCTAATTTTATATGGGTGTCGTTTACGAAAAATCCCTTTATTTCAATCTTTGGATCTTCTCGGTATTGGCTTAATACATCAATGGCATTAAAGATAATATTGATGAGAACCTGTCTGATTTCATCCGCGTATCCAAACAAGTCCATGTCGTCTGCGACTTCCTTGTGAATCCTCACATTCGTATCAAGGATACTTGGATAAAGGAAATTTAATACTTCATCGATCATCTTGTTCAAGGAGAATAGATTTTTCTCTTTTCCAATCAGTTCTTTTTTCGATAAAAGTAGAAATTGGGAAATGCGGAAATTCAATTGCTCTAATTCACTAGAAATAATATCCAGATACTTCATTTCGGGATGATCTGATTTTAAAAGCTGGATAAATCCCTGAATCGAAGTTAATGGGTTTCGGAATTCATGAATAAAACTCGAGGTCATTTGTCCAAGCAATGTCAATCTGTCCTTATGTGTTGAATCAATGAATTCGTTTTTTTCCTCGATGATTTTATTTTTTTGTTCATTATAATAGGATACGGCGTAATAAAGAAAAGTATCAAAGCAGTAGTTGATTCTATTAATAGTGCCTTGAAGTTCCTCCCATTCCACATTCAGTTTGTGCAAATGCTTGTAAATGACAGAACGCCCGGAGTTCACGTTATATACAAAATCTCCAATATTGATATCAGAGCGTACTCGTTCCTCCCCTACAGTAAAGGCTATTTTTTGAAGATGTTCATCAAGCTCTTCATTCGTTTTTGTAAAGACCGCGATGATAATTGCGTACATCTCTTCAGCGTTCTTATTTATTTTTTGCTTATATGGATCGTCTTCAGATACGATTAAATTTTCATTCCATTCGGCAATCAGAATTTCTTTTTCACTAGTCAGGAAGCTAAGCAATCGGTTTTGTGTTATTGGCAGCATTTTTTTAAGTCCCCCAGTTAAACTTTTCCGTTTCTAAAACATTCGTTGAAAAATCGCAAAACCCTTTGTCGAATATTAAGAAGATGCGGAGAAACGCGTCGAACAGGCAAAAACGTGACAAAAGACCGAGTTTTTTATCATATGAAAGAGAGTTTTGTCTGTGTAAATATTCGACATTAACGCACTGGTTTACCTGGTTTGACTGAATTTAACTAAAAGATTTTACTTGTTATTAACAATGAGAAATAGTATATTCATAGGTGAGAAATTAAATATGACCACAAGGGGAGCTGCAAATTGCAGCTGAGAGTGAGCGGCCGAGTTCTTACCCTTTGAACCTGTTAGTTAATGCTAGCGTAGGAATGTGGATGCGATAGGAAAGCAATCTTGGGTATCCTACATCGATCCCTGATTGCTTTTTTTGTTTCTGAAGCAGAAAAGGCGTGTTGAAAACGGACCTCATTCTGAAAAGAAGGAGGAACAATGATGAAACAAAAACAAACTTTATTTTTAGTGGAAGTTGCAGTATTTTCCGCTCTGGCTTATTTGCTGGATTTATTCTCAGGATTTTTATTTTCAAGGATTTGGCCACAAGGCGGATCGGTATCAATTGCGATGGTACCTGTTTTCCTAATGGCATTCCGCTGGGGAGTTAAGGGCGGAGTTCTTACGGGATTTTTATTTGGACTTTTACAATTTATTCTTGGAATGTCACAAATTTATCATCCGGTACAAGGAATACTTGATTATCTCGTTGCCTTTGCTTTGCTGGGATTGGCAGGAATTTTCGCTTCTCAAGTAAAAGCCAGCATGCAAGAGGGGAACAAGAAAAAATGGATGGCTCTTGTCATAGCAGGTACCTTTATTGGCAGTGCGCTTCGATTTATTGCGCATTTCCTTTCCGGGTGGATTTTCTTCGGAAGCTATGCACCTGAAGGACAGTCAGCATGGCTATATTCCTTTATTTATAATGGCACTTATATGCTCCCAAGCATGATTTTAAGTGCGATTGTTGTCATTCTTGTAATTAGTGCAGCACCGTCAAGAATGGTTCAATTTGCAAATGTAAGTAAAAAAACAATGTAAAAAGTGAGGAGAGCTGGAAAGCTCTTCTTTTTTGTATTTATTAATATACCCGTTAAGGTATATAATCGTTTTAGGACGAAATTTAACGGCTGTTAAAAAATAGTGTCAATCATGTGGAGATTTCACTAAAAACATCAATTAAAGATTTTTTTGTGATTTATGTCACAGTTGTAATTCCTTCATATTGATTAAATAAAGATAATCATTCTCAATTAAATGTTATTTATCATTCCACTTGAACATTTTTAGTGTTAAAATTGAATAATAAAGAGAATCATTCTCAATTATATTATAATTAAACTTTCAATCTACAAAAAAAGGTGATGGCGATGCTGGGAAAACTTAAGGCTGGTGAAAAAGGCCGGATCTTGAATATTGCTGGTGCTGACAAATTTGTCAGGAGAAGATTACTGGATTTAGGAATTGCGGAGGGTGCTGAAGTATGCGTGAAGTGCATCTTGCCCTTTGGCGGTCCAGTGATGGTCGAGTCCTGCGGCCAATGCATCGGAATCCGCAGGAAAGAAGCACATAGAATCGAAGTGGAGCGAGTATGATGAACATTGCGCTTATTGGGAATCCCAATACAGGCAAAACTTCACTATTTAATAATTTAACAGGTTCATATGAATATGTTGGCAATTGGAGCGGTGTAACCGTTGAGAAAAAAATAGGTATATTTAAAAATAGCAAAGATCAGCTGATTGATCTTCCAGGTGTCTACACACTTAATCCGCTCTCAAAGGATGAAGGAGTCGTCACGAATTTTTTTCTGAACGAACACATTCAAAAATTGCTTAATATTCTTGATGCTTCTCAGTTAAGACGAAATCTCCACCTAACCCTCCAGCTTATGGAATATGGCGCTCCTGTCATTATTGGTTTGAATATGCTGGATGTCGCTAAAAACCGCGGCATAAAAATTGATATTGATAAACTTTCTGAAGCCCTGGGTGTGACAGTAGCTCCAGTAGTGGCAAGGACCGGCAAAGGCTGCGATGAGCTCGCTGAAATGGTGACAGGTGAATTTGTCAGAAGCGGAAAGGCAAACCTCGTATACTATGGAAAAGCCATCGAGGATGGAATCCTTAAGATGGGTACCATGTTGGACGGGCGGACAAATCTTCCTGTACGCTGGCTGGCACTTCAGCTTTTCGAAGGTAACCCGTATGTGAAAAGTTATCTGGAAAATGAGCTGGCTTTGGAAGGGTTAGATGCCCTTATCGAATCTGTTTCAGCCTCCCATGCAAGTATTTCAGGTGACAGGCATGCACTTGATCAAGTCATTCATCGAAAACGAAGTGAAACAATAGATAAGATTGTATCGGCTTCAAGCTCAAAATCGGATCATCAAAAAGTTCCGTTAACCGAGAAGGTTGATATGGTTGTAACGAATAAATTTCTGGGGATTCCAATTTTCTTATTCTTGATGTATGTCATGTTCATGCTAACCTTTGATTGGCTGGGCTTCCCGCTGTCAGATGCTTTGGATGGACTTTTATCAGGCCCAGTAACATCAGGAATCACAGCTGCACTAGCTGCGGCAGGCGCTGCACCTTTCATCAAGGACCTAATTCTAGATGGTATTGTTGCGGGTGTAGGAGGAGTACTTGTATTTGTCCCGCAAATCTTCATTTTATTTTTCTTTATATCGCTGCTTGAAGACTCAGGGTATATGGCCCGTGTAGCACTTGTAATGGATCGCCTGATGGAATCAGTAGGATTGAATGGAAAAGCCTTTATTCCTATGATGATAGGATTTGGCTGCAATGTACCTGGAATTATGGCAGCAAGGACAATTGAGACTCCGAAGGAAAGATTGATGACGATCCTTTTGACGCCATTGATGTCCTGTTCAGCCCGTCTGCCTGTATATGCCTTGTTCGTGGGGGCATTTTTCGTAGAGCAAAAGGCATTGGTCGTATTAAGTTTGTATGTTTTAGGTGTCGTGGTCGCACTCATACTCGCTAAGGTGTTTTCAAAAACACTGTTAAAGGGTGAAACATCTGTGTTTGTCATCGAATTGCCGCCTTACCGCCTGCCCCAGGCACGAGCGCTTTGGAGAAGCACATGGGATAAGGGGAAGGGGTTCGTGAAAAAGGCTGGTACCTTCATCTTTGCAGGCTCTGTCCTTATCTGGCTGCTGGCCTATGCAGGTCCTGATGGCTTGAATGTCAGTATGGATGGCAGCTATTTGGCCGCAATTGGCAGCATTTTTGCACCGTTATTTGCACCAATCGGCTTTGGAACCTGGCAAGCAAGCGCGTCCTTGATTACAGGCTTCCTTGCAAAAGAATCCATCATTTCGTCAATGAATATCATATATTTCGTTCCAGATGAAGCAAGCTTGCAAGGCTTGCTGGCTGTCCATTATACTCCGCTGGCAGCATACAGTTTCATGGTTTTCATCCTGCTGTATATTCCTTGCCTGGCAACAACAGCTACCATCTACAAGGAAACTGGTTCGAAGAAATGGACAGCCTTTTCAATCGGCTATGCACTCTTTATCGCTTATCTATTATCATTAGCCATTTACCAAGGCGGCAAGCTAATAGGACTTAGCTAAGAAGGGGGTAACAAAAGTGTTAGTGAACATTTTAATCGGTGGAGCAATTTTTGGTTACGCCGGCTGGGCCTTCTACCGCTTCATTCAAAAATCAAAAGAAGGCAAATGCGCCGCATGCTCAATTCAAAGTTCATGCACCAGCAATTGTAGCGTCGTGCCTGAAAAAAAAGCAAAATAATCAATCCGGAATGCGTATCAACGCATTCCTTTTTTATAGGCATTGTTAATGCACATTCTTGATAATCGCGTAGGGTAAGGTGCGTAAATACACAGACGAGTTTAACAGTGACATGAGTAAAGTAAATCTACTACCTTGGAATTAAAACCATTAAAGGTATAACAGGTGCAATAAAAAATACTTTTCAATTTCAGTAAAAAGTATTTTGATATTCCACAAATCAAGTGTAATATTACACTAAAAGAACATAAGGGAATGAAGCTGATGACGAGAGATGAAATCATCGATAGGGTTTCTGAAAAAGTAAGGGTGCTTCGAGCGGAAGTTGGCTATACCCAGGATAAAATGGCTGAGATCATTGGCCTTTCTAAAAAAACATTAGTCCAAATTGAAAAGGGCAGGGCTCAGGCTGGCTGGTCAACAGTCGTAACAATTTGCGCATTGTTCAGGGAGACAGAGACAATCCAGTTTTTATTTGGCAATGAGCCATTAGAAGTTCTGGAAACGATTGCGCATGAGGGCACAGATTATCGGAAGGAAAAAACACTTGGCGGTAAAGTTTGGTGGCGGGAAGTTGAACGGTCTGACGGTTTTGTTATGCAGCAAAACATAATCAGCCAGCATTTCAGAATTTTAGATCAAGATGATTTCCGTATTTTCAGCAGTTTTGAGGAACAGGAAACAAAAGAACGGCTGATGGAACTTTCTTCAGAACTTAAATGAAATTGGTGAAAAAGCCGGATGACTACGCATCCGGCTTTTTAGTATAAGTTATTTTGCGATCATTACATGGCAAGGAGCATTATTGGCAACCTTCTGGCTGACACCGCCTAACAGCTTGCGTTTAAGTCCTCCGATTCCTGATTGGCCGATGATGACCAAATCAGCGTTTACCTCATTTGCATAGTCACAGATGCTATCAGCAGGATTTCCTTCAAGAACCGAATAGTTTGTATCTATATTAAGTGAAGTAAGCTCTGCTTTAGCATTGTTAAACACTTGTTCGGAGCTATTGGTAATAATCGCATGCTCTGATTTGTCAATCGAACCCTGTTCAAATGCAAGAGGCGGAACCTGAATGCCATCTGCCGGAAAATTGTTGATAGGCAGGGGTTCAATTGGCCGTTCAGCAGACTCCACTGTCTCCGTTCTCAATTTCTCCTCAAAAACATGGGCAATAAATAATTGAACACTCGAGAGCTTTCCAGTCAGTTCCTTTGCCAGTTGCAAAGCTTTTTTGCTGCCAGGTGAATCATCATAAGCGAGCAGCACTCTCTTTATTTCTGCCATATTAATCACCCTCCAAAAATTATTAGCTTTTTACTGTTTAATACCCTTTTTAAAAGAAAAGAAGCAATCCAATCTAAAATATCAACAATACCCTTAAAAACTTTCAAATACTGGCGAATTATGTAATAACATATTTGTAGATTTCTGTTTCATTAACTATTGATAAATTAACAGGGAAGAGAGGTGGCCAGAATGGTTTTTGATACTCAAAAGCCTATTCATCCGACAATAAGGAAATGTCTCCAGCATCTTGATGTCATAAAAGCGGACGATAAGACGAAACAACTCGTTTATATGTATATGGAAACACTTCTTCGTGAACGGGATAGCGAATTGGCTGTTCAGCAGATAAGCGAAGAAGAAATTCAGCTTCAGAGCCAATAGGAAACCAATCGACTTGTTTGATCGATTGGTTTTTTTATGTCCATATTTTTAGGTAGCGGGATAGAAATTATGGCGGGCTTTCTATGAAACTGCTCTTCTTAAGGAGCTAGCACAGCTTAAAACACCCTACACTCCACTAAAAAGCTTACCCATTGAGCCTTTTTTCGCTGATATTAGGCAATATGTGTTAATTCCTTTCAAAACTGGGTAAAAGATAGTGTCATATTTCTAAACTATTTTTTAAAGGTTGGGGTGCTCAGTGAGCAAAAATTCAATAGCAACAAGTTTTCTTAGAGGCTGGAAACGACTACATATGAATCAGGTGCTAGTTTTGTCCGTTTCGACAGCTGTATTGGCTTTTTTAAGCTTTTTTCATGTTTTTTCAGAGGGTGCTGATATCAGTGCCTTAAATGATGACTTGGCTCAGCCTACGATCATCTATGATTCGAATGGAGAAGTGGCAAGTAAGATCTCGGCATTAAAAAATGAAGGGATTAAGATTGATGAAGTTCCTGACCATGTAAAAAATGCTGTAGTCGCAATTGAAGATCACCGCTTTTATGAGCATGATGGAGTAGACCTTGTTGGTATTTCAAGAGCGTTTGTCAAAAATGTAAAAGCTGGTTCAGTTGTGGAAGGCGGCAGTACGATCACTCAGCAGTTAACAAAAAATGCTTTATTGTCTACCGAAAAGACGTATAAACGAAAGCTTGAGGAGTTTTTCCTTGCGAGGGAAATTGAGAAGCAATATTCAAAAGATGAAATCATGCAAATGTACTTAAACCGCATTTATTTTGGAAATGGTTCATGGGGGATAAAGCGAGCAGCAATGGGTTATTTCGGTAAAGATGTAAAGGACTTAAGCATCAGCGAAGCAGCCACGATTGCAGGTTTAATCAAGGCCCCATCGTCTCTGGACCCTTATAAAAACTATGATAAGGCAATGGAAAGAAGAGATGTGGTGCTTCAGATGATGAAGACCAATGGATTCATAACCGACGATGAATACAAGAAGGCAGTGGCTGAGAAGGTTGTGCTGAACGAAGATGGCGGAGATCCGTTGCGCGGCCAATATCCTTATTACTTAGATCACGTCATAGATGAAGCAATTTCAAAATATGGTCTTACACAGGAGGAAATTTTAACTGGGGGGCTTCAAATATATACTGAGCTGGATGTAACAATGCAATCAGCTGTAGAAGCTACTTATGCGAAGGATGAAATTTTCCCTAAAGGGACTGATAACCAAATCGTCCAAAGCGGCGCTACTTTAGTCGATCCTAAATCAGGTGGTATCCGTGCCCTGGTTGGCGGCCGAGGTGAACATGTATTCCGTGGGTACAATCGAGCAACCCAATTAAAAGCTCAGCCTGGTTCGGCAATGAAACCTCTGGCAGTATATGCCCCGGCAATTGAAGAAGGCTGGGAAGTAACGGATATGCTTAAAGATGAAGAATTAGATTTACAAGACTATAAACCTGAAAACTATAATGGTGAATATAAAGGCGAAGTGCCAATGTATGAAGCATTAAAGGATTCACTGAACGTTCCTGCTGTATGGCTGTTGAATGAAATAGGCATCGTTAAAGGAATGGAGTCGGTTAAAAAGTTTGGCATCACCCTTGACCCACAAAAGGACCGTCAGCTTGGACTCGCGCTGGGCGGACTGTCTACTGGAGTCTCACCAGTAGACATGGCAGAAGCGTATTCAGCATTTGCAAATTCAGGAGAACGTCATGAAGCGCATGCCATTACGAAAATAACAGACAAAGACGGCAATACAATCGCTGAATGGAAAGGAAAGAAAAGCCAGCCGATTTCTAAAGAGACAGCCCAGAAAATGACGACAATGCTGTTAGGAGTCGTTGAAGAAGGAACTGGTAAAGGTGCAAAAATTCCAGGTCGTGAATTAGCAGGGAAAACAGGTTCTACTCAAGTGCCTATTGATGGCATAAATGGTACAAAGGATCAATGGTTTGTTGGTTATACACCACAGCTAGTAGGAGCTGTATGGGTTGGATATGACAAAACCGATAAAGATCATTTCTTAACAACAACAAGCAGCGAAGGAGCAGCGCTTGTTTTCAAAGACTTTATGTCTGAAGCTTTAAAAGATAGCGAGGCAGTCTCATTCAATGTCCCTGACATTTCAAAGTATGTAGAGGAACAGAAAAAGGCGAAGCGCGCAAAAACAGTAAAAGAACTTGAAGAGAGAATGAAGAAAGAATCTCAGAAGCTAAAGAAGCAGTGGGAACAAGCGAAAGAAAAGGTAAAAGGAAAGAAAGAAGATAATTCTGAAACTGAAGATAAGAAAAAAGAAACAACCACTGACACCACCCAAACGGGAGGCAGTGAAGGTGGAGACGATAGTGGCAATACAGGAGATACCGGTGGTGGAACTGGAGGAACAGGTGACACAGGCGGAGATACCGGTGGAGACACAGGAGGAACAGGTGACACAGGCGGAGATACTGGTGGAGACACAGGAGGAACAGGTGACACAGGCGGAGATACCGGTGGA
>NZ_JBAVFI010000245.1:0-2749 GCF_049588175.1 Mesobacillus sp. | reverse complement strand
CATAAACCCTTTTATAGATGACATGAAATCTTCCGTTAAGCTTAAAGCATTCTCCACCAATGTCTTTATCTCTTCATCCTTCACATGCTGAAGAAAATGCCTTAAAATCACAGACGACATGCTATTGCCCATATAAGTCGCCCAAAGCTTAGCCATTTCGACAGAAGTGAATTTTTCTGTAGGATTCATTTTGGCTGTATCGAAGTTAATCGGCTGTAAAGATGTCATTATAAACCCCTTATCCCATATTTTCGTTTAGTTTAATCCCTAACGAAAAAAATATTCACTCTCTAAAGGCATGTCCAGCTTCCTATCAAACTCAGCTAACCATTCTTTTAAAAAAATTGATTCAGTCACTATTTGACAGAGCAATATCAATCAGAAGACAAAATAAAAAAGGACAAAAACCAAATCGGTTTTTGTCCTTTTATCCATGCAATTAGCTTCTGCGAGCTTTATGCCTCTTCCTTCGCAACATTCTCTTCTTCCTTCAAACGATCCAATGCCATCTCATAAGCATCATTGCCATAGTTCAAGCAGCGCTTGACCCTCGAGATCGTTGCCGTGCTTGCACCTGTATCTGTCTCGATTTTATGGTAAGTCTTGCCCTCGCGAAGCATGCGGGCAACTTCGAGGCGCTGTGCCAGTGACTGGATTTCATTCACTGTCGCCAAATCATCAAAGAAGCGATACGCTTCGTCAAGATCTTTTAGCGATAAAATTGCATTGAAAAGTTGATCTAATTCTTTTCCTCTTAATTTATCAATTTGCATATAGTCATACCCCTTATATACTCTTATTTTTTTATTATGGCTGCTTCCGCTTTGATTTTACTCTGCGAATATCGCCTATTGTTCAGAGTCGAATGAGACATCGCTGATTGATGGGACGATGTTAAACCATGTTTTCCCGGGAACGAAACCAGCTTTTTCCCCATCCTTATAAGGGATAATCCTGCCAGCTTCATTTTTCCATTGTATCTCATTGACTTTGCCTTTTTGGAACAGATAACCAGTACCGCCTGATTTCAAATCAACATCCCTGCGGCCAGCTGAATCGACAATTTTGTGATCCATTTGCACGACCAGAAGATTATCAATCAGCACCGGTTCCTTTGAATCGAGATCTGCTGTTTCTTCATTCCCTGAAAAACGGTGATACTTCCCGGCTTCAGCATCATATTCATAAATCAAATCGAATGCTGGCGTTCCGTAGGATACCATGATATCCTTGGCTGCCGCACCTTCAAGCCCATCGAATTCTTCCTTGCTTAAAAAAGCAGCAGAAGCCGGTGCCGTATCCATATCGTAGTCTCTTTTTTCAGCACCTTTTATCATATTATCATATGTGATATATGAATTGTGCGGGGCTTTGCGGAAGCTTGCCCTCTTAAAAAGAGAACCGTCATACTGGATGCCGTTGATGTTATCGATGTCCCCGCGATCGAGCATTTCCTTGGCTTCAGGACTGTAGCCATGGGCTATAAAAAAGCTGTCATATCCTAAAGCCAGGTCGATAAAATACTCCCTCGCACTTCGGATGGGTCCAACCTTCTCAGGGTGTTTACTTTGGTAAATCGCAACCAGCCTAGTTACTTCCCCTTCAGCCAAAACCTCATAGATGAGATCCGCCTCATTAAGTCCCGACTGGGGTCTAGCTTTTGGATGGTTATTGACGACTACCGCAATAGCTCTGCCGGCTGGCTCCGCTTTTGTGCCAATTCCCGTCAGCGGGAACTGATATGGAAGCTTCTCTGCTTCTTTGACAACGTCTTCAACTTCTTTTTCTTTATGTTGTTTCGTTGTTTCATTTTCTGTCTTTGTCTCTTTACTGCTGCACCCGGCTAGAAGGATCATCATAGCCGCTGTTACAGCGATCCATTTTTTCATCATTCTCGCCACCCCTGTAAATTCCCTGGTCTCATGGCTGTAAATGTCTTGTTGCACTTTTATATTTTAACGCATTATCGTTGGAAAGAGTACCGTTTTTTTCATCACATCATAGATGCCCCGCTGTGTGATCCGGATGTACGGCAAATGCGTTGATGAGAAGAATAATAAGGAATAAATCGGGTCCGAAAACTTATAGCCCTTTTCCTTCAAATATTCCAGCAGCTTCTTTTCTTCCGCCATCAGCTCCCCAACTGGATGGCTGGACATGATCCCTTGCAGCCTTAACGGAATCTCTCGTATTGCCGTTCCATTCTCGCAGGCAACGATTCCGCCGCCAAGCTCCTTCATCCGGTTAAAAGCAGCCATCATATCCCGCTTGTTTTTGCCAATCAGGATAATGTCACCTGTATTTGAGAATGAACTCGCAAGTCCTTGCAAATCAGTCGCAAAGCCTTTTAAAATCGTATTGATTCGCCATTCGCCATTCCGGTCAATCAGCATGAAAAAGCACTCATCATGACTTGAGGCTAATTCATCACCAGACACATCGATTGAAATGGAATATGGTTTTGTAATGACCGAATTCTCCATTTTAATGCCAAACGGCATCGAGAACTGCATGTCATCAAGCGTCAGCTCCCAATCCATTTTTAACGGCTCGAACCCTAATTCGGACCAGTCCAGCTCGCTTGTCACTTCGATTGCCTCTCCGTTACGCTTCACCCACTGACCCTTTGCCAGCACTGAAACCGGTGTAGGTTCAAGCTCATTACTTAAAATATTGATGTTCGCAATCCGCCCTGTCGCAATGTTCCCATGCAGATGCTCAAAATTGTAATATCGAGCCACATTGATTG
>NZ_JBAVFI010000244.1:0-1643 GCF_049588175.1 Mesobacillus sp. | reverse complement strand
GGTAAAGGCTATTAAATTAAAAGGACTTTTAGCTGAAATGGAACGGACTTTTAAAACCCCCGTTCACGAAGAAGATAATCCTGAATTGATGCTGTTATATCGCAAGGTTTTGGATCATATCAAAAACTGAGATGAACCTAAAAATTCATAAAACTTAACACTCACTTGTTCAATTTTTATAAAAACGTTCTGTAATATTTAAAAAAAGACCCTCAGCATGCGAATGCACTGAGGGTCTTTCCCTTATAGTTTTTCTCCGTTTGTTGCAATAACGTCTTTATACCAGAAGAAGGACTTCTTCCGTTTGCGTTCCAGTGTCCCGCTGCCATCATCATGCTTGTCGACATAGATGAAGCCATAACGTTTCGAGAACTCACCTGTTGACATACTTACCATGTCAATGCAGCCCCAGCTCGTATAGCCCATCAACTCCACACCATCTTCAATTGCTTCACCCATCGCTTTAATATGGTCACGAAGATAATCAATCCGGTAGTCATCATGGATCGAGCCGTCTTCTTCCACTTGGTCATGGGCTCCCAATCCATTTTCAACAACGAAAAGAGGAATCTGGTAACGGTCGTACAATTGATTCAAGCTAATCCGCAAGCCTGTCGGGTCGATCTCCCATCCCCAATCACTTGCCTTCAGGAACGGATTCTTCACTCCGCCAATCAAGTTGCCTTCTGAGCTGCCAAAACCGGACTTGTCTTTCATCTCAGTCCTGGACATATAGTAACTAAGTCCAATGTAATCCACAGTGCCCTCTTTAATTAATTCCATGTCACCGTCCTGGATATCCAGCTCGATATTATGCTCTTTGAAATACCGCATGATAAAAGCAGGATACTCTCCTCTAACCTGCACATCTGCACAGAAGTAGTTGAAGAAACGTTCCTCTTGAAGGGCATATATGACATTTTCCGGATTGGAATCATAGGAGTAAGCAGGCGCATATAAAATCATGCAGCCAATTTTCGCATCCGGGATGATTTCATGGCACGCTTTTACCGCGATGCTGCTGGCAACAAATTGGTGGTGATATGCCTGGAAGGTTGGCTGGTATTTATCCTCTTCCTTTTGGATCGCGAATCCAAGCCCCATGATTGGCATGATCAAGCCACTGTTAATTTCATTGAAGGTCATCCAGTACTTCACTTTATTTTTATAACGGTTGAAGATTGCGTTCACGTATCTTTCGAAAAAGGTAACGACTTCGCGATTTCTCCAGCCGCCATATTCTTTTACAAGAGTGACAGGCATCTCATAGTGAGAAATCGTCACAACCGGCTCAATCCCATGCTTGTGCAATTCATCAAACACCCGGTCATAAAACGCGAGCCCTTCCTCATTCGCCTCCAGTTCATTTCCATTTGGAAAAATCCGTGTCCAGGCAATCGACATACGGAACACCTTAAAGCCCATTTCCGCAAAAAGAGCAATGTCTTCCTTGTAGCGATAATAGAAATCAATGCCTTCATGATTTGGATAATAGCCATACTTCTCCCGGTCAATTTCAAAATTGAAACCCGGAGTCTGCAGGATCTCCAGTCTTTCTTTCCCACCACGAAGGACATCGGCAATATTCAAGCCCTTGTTCCCTTCGTAAAAGCCGCCCTCCATCTGGTTGGCCGCCGTAGCAC
>NZ_JBAVFI010000243.1:0-2515 GCF_049588175.1 Mesobacillus sp. | reverse complement strand
ATGTCACAGTTATACTAAAGTCATGAAAGTGTCATAAATGAGTTCCAGTCGCCTAATACTCTCGGAAAGCTGATTTTAGTAAATATGCTTCTTTAAATTGCTTAATGTGATTTTTTTCATTCTGGCGAACTGGAAATAATCATCTAAAATTTCCAATTAATTGTGAACTTGGCCAATATATTTTTCCGTGGAGTAAATTTCACTATAACTTTTAATAAAATTGAGATTCTTGATCGCTGATTTACCTTAACAATACCGTTTCCAAACAAAAAATCCCCTGCAAATGATGCAAGGGGATCATAATATCATCGAAATTATACAGTTTTTTCTTTTTTGCGAATCGCTTCTGGAATATAAACACAGTAGGGCTCGCTTGCCATATAGTCTCCAGTTACGGCATATGTTCTGGAGCGGGACCCGCCGCAGACGTAACGAAATTCACAGATACCGCATTTTCCTTTGTATTTATCAGGGTTGCGCAGATCTTTAAAAATAGGGGACTCGCGATAAATTTCAGCAAGAGACTTTTCTCTAACATTTCCTCCAACAAGCGGAAGAAGGCCGGATGGCATGACATCCCCTGTATGCGATACGAATACAAACCCATTTCCGTCATTAACACCTTGGGGAGCCCGTTTAAGTCCATCAATCATAGATGCCATATCCTTGGTCAATGTATCCTCATATCGAATTTCTGAAAGATCAACCACTTTTTCTCGTACTTTTTGTTGGAATACAACCCGGCGATAATGCTGTGCAGCGGTTGTTTTGATATCAAATGGGGCCGTTTTGCTCAGTTCGTATTGCCAGCGGAAAACCTTCTCATGCTCTAACGGTGTCAGGCAAGCGTCAAGCTGACCGCGGCCAGTTGGCACGAGCATGAAAATGTACCACATGACGACCTTTAGCTCCTTCATCAATTCAGCCATTTCCTCAAGATACTCAAAGTTATATCGTGAAATAACTGTATTTAGTTGGAGTGGCATTTGCAGCTCATTCAAATGTTTAACCTTTTCAATGGTTAAATCGAATGAACCGGGAGTGCCCCGGAAATGGTCATGAATTTCTGGAGTCGGACCATCCAGGCTGAAAGCCCATCGTGATAATCCTACCTCTTTTGCCCGCAGCATCCGTTCTTTTGTCACATTGTCTGTTGCGCTTGGAGTAATTGAAACTCTCATGCCCTTTTTTACAGCGTAATCAGCAAGCTCGAATAAATCTTGTCGCATCATACAGTCGCCGCCGGTAAAAACAAGCATTGGATTGTTCATTTCATAAATCTGGTCAATCAGTTTAAACCCTTCGTTTGACGTCAATTCCATTGGATCAGGCTTGTTCTGTGCATCTGCCCGGCAATGTAAACACTTCAGCTGGCATGCGCGTGTTACCTCCCAAATTACAATATAAGGATTTTGATGAAAATTTATCGGTTCCTGAGGTACTCCCATTGGGAATTGATATCCGTTTCCATGCAAATTAATCACCATACTTTATTATAGTTTTAGCTTTATTATAAAATTCTTTGCAGTATTTGCATGTAAGGAATGTTACAACCAACTTCCTTTCTTATTAAAAGTTAGCGAAGTTTTTCTTTAACATTTGTTTGTTTCCTCACGGAATATGTCTCAACTTGAATATGGGGGAGTCGATATGTAAAAAATTTTAAACTGTTTTCGTATACTTTGTTGCTTTAAATAATTTGATTCCAAACACTTCTTAAAAATCAAAAATCCCTTAGAAAACATTCCGAATTTTAAAACATAGAATTGTGAATGATATTCCAATCTGGGTTGTATTTAGCGAAAAACAATCTGAAATTTCCGTTAACTCCTGAAACTAATCTTCACTTCAATACGTCTACTTAATGGATGAAAATCTGCGGGCGAAATGAGGTATGAGCGGTGAGAAAAATAGTTTTTTCATTAACGGGATCCATATTGATTCTGCTTATTATCATTGCCGTTACAGGATATTGTAAATATAAACCTAAACCCTCGGTATTAGAGGTTTTTGTAAATAACCAGTCTGCCTTGGTGGAAGCCGGCACTTACTCATTGGAAAAATGGGGAAGAGAAGCAGCCGATGATACATACTCTGATCCCGTAACACTTGTACGTAATGATGACCCAATAGTAGTAGGTCCCTCAGAAGAGATCATGCTTGAATTTGAAAATTCACCGCAAACAGTTAAGTATTATTTATGGGATGTGAAAACAGGAAAGCTTGCCTATAAAGGGTTAAAAGGGTACCCGCTTAAGTTAGAGGATTCAAACGTTGAGTCTGGCGATTATGCGATGGAAATTCGCGCAAAGTGGGAGAATGGCTATGTACTTTATAACACGAGGATTATCGTCTACAATGACGCAAAGTGATATGTAACCACTTACTTCCGTTTAAACCCGGAAGTAAGTGGTTTTTTCTTATTATCTTGTCATGAATATTTCTTTCTGACCTAGCAATACTAAAACAGTACCAAAAATATATAGAAAGAAGGGAATATACATGACAGTTGGAG
>NZ_JBAVFI010000242.1:0-3049 GCF_049588175.1 Mesobacillus sp. | reverse complement strand
TAAGACCTGTTTGCAACGCTTTATCTATGTTTATATGGAATGCCCCGCTCCAAGGTTCTTTATGTTCAGGCCCTAAAGGAGTTTTTTCTGGAAGCCATAATGGCATTTCTGTCCAGGGAGCTACTTTGTGCTCGAATAAGAAATCTTCATCAGCCCATACAAGTTCGGCATCGGTGCCTGCCACTTCTTTACATGTTAACAAGACCTCCTGAAGCAAAATTGGCTTGCCGGTTACATTGTATGTACCTGCACATTTTTCTTCCATCATTTTCAGGATCCAAATAGCCAGGTCCTTGACGTCGATTAATTGGACGAACGAGCTCTCAGGGTTACCAGGAGCAATTACACTGCCGCCTTCAGCTATCCTGTTCACCCAGTAGGGAAGTCTGTCGGTGTAGTCATTCTCGCCAACAAGCTGGCCTGCACGTATATTCAGCACTTTGCCAGGCATGTTCCTTTCGGCTTCCTGTTCGCACAGGGTTTTAAACTGACCGTAATATTGTAGGACAGGAGTTGCCGGATCGCTTGTGAGTCTATCTGCTTCTTCAACTGACATTGATTGAACATGGTAATTTTCTTTAATTCCTTTTGGTATCCAATCCTGATAGACAGAAATACTAGATACAAAAGCATAAAATTCCGTTTTCTCTTTTAAAAGTGATGTTATGTTGCTTACAGAACGCGGAATCTGTCCAGAAGTATCCAGCACAGCATCCCAATGGCGGTCTTTCAAGAGTTCCAGACTGCCATTCCTGTCGCCAATTAAAATTTCAACATTTTTTAATACATCATTGTTATTACCCCGATTAAAAACGGTGATCTCATGACCACTTTTTTGTGCTTCATCTACAAATGCCTTTCCCAAGAACCGGCTTCCTCCTAAAACAAGAATCTTCATATTTAGTCCTCCCAAGGTTTTCTTTAAACATACCATATTGTTAAACTATTTTGAAAATTTTAATTTAGACATTATTTTAAAAATAACTTCCATACTACTATTGGTTTTTATTTGCTGAATTAAGTTTAATTGCTAAAATGAACTTAGTTCAAAAATGTCTTGTTGGCATGAAGGGGGATCCGCATGGAAGAAACGTACTTACAATCAGTCAGATACGATGGTGAAAAACTCTATATTCTTGATCAGACAAAGCTGCCTCAGGTTACAGAATTCCTTGAGGTAACAAACATAGAAGATGTATGGGATGCAATTAAACAGCTAAAGGTAAGGGGAGCTCCCGCGATTGGAATAGCGGCAGCATATGGTTTGGCTCTTGGGATTAAAGCTGCTCCTGAACAGGACTTTGGCTCCTTTTATGAATTCTTTAAAAAACAGTCGGATTACCTCGCTGGCTCAAGACCTACTGCAGTGAACCTATTTTGGGCACTTAAAAGGATGGATGCTCGAGCTAACAAAGAAAGCGGTAAGCCTGTAGCAGAAATTAAACAGTTATTGACCGAAGAAGCTCACTTAATCCGGGAAGAAGATGAAAATGTTTGCAGTTCAATTGGTGAAAACGCACTAACATTATTTAACGATGGCATGACAGTTCTGACACATTGCAACGCAGGTGGAATCGCTACAGCTCGTTATGGGACAGCCCTTGCACCATTTTACCTGGCAAAGGAAAGAGGCATGGATATTAAGGTGTTTGCCGATGAAACTCGCCCCTTGCTTCAGGGTGCTCGTCTCACCGCCTGGGAATTAATGCAGGCGGGAATTGATGTTACACTAATTACTGACAGCATGGCTGCGATGGTCATGCAAAAAGGTAAGGTCCAGGCTGTAATTGTTGGCTGTGACCGTGTAGCTGCGAATGGGGATGTGGCAAATAAAATCGGAACGTATGGTGTTGCTTTGCTTGCAAAAGCTCACAATATTCCGTTCTATGTTGCAGCGCCGCTATCTACTATTGACTTAGCAACAAAAACTGGCGAAGATATACCAATCGAAGAGCGAGATGCAGAAGAAATCACTGCCGGCTTTGGTAAATCTACTGCACCAGAGGGAGTCAAGGTATTCAATCCAGCGTTTGATGTTACACCACATCATCTGATCACCGCAATCATCACTGAAAAAGGGATTATGCGTGGGAATTACAGTGAAGAATTGCCTCGATTGTTTCAAAATTAGTTAGACTTCATGCCGGGCTGCCAGCCCGGCATTTTTTATATTTATGGCGAGATAAATGCCACACTTAGTTTCCATATTGAATTTATGACTATAGTCGAATAGAAGACTTGGTCAGTAAGCACCCGCAAGTACGGTGCTTTTTCCCATGGAAAAAATTACTTAGTAAATTCACCAAAAAGGTGGGTAAATATAAAATACGATTAAATTTTCAAAAAGTTGTAATAATTGCAACCGTTTCCGGACATAATTACTGTTAGAATGATAATAAAGGATGGTGAAACACGATGAGGAAGCCTAGAAAACGTTCTTTCCAGGAGTTAGTAATGGAAAATAAACGCCAACTTATGAATGACCGTGATGCACTCGAAAAAATCGAAGCAAGATTAGAACAAAAACGTATGGGGAAAGCGGAGTAAATTTCATACATTACCATAAATGATTCCTCTTTCTTTAGGCAAAACTTAAGATAGAGGAGGGGATATTTATGAGCAATCCAAAAAAGGACAGCAAACATTTCGTTCCTAGCCATCTTGGCACACAGCCACGCGGTTTTGGCGGTAACAAAGGGAAGAAAATGCAAGATAAGTCTGGCGAACAGCCACAGCTTATCCAAACAAAAGGTGAATAAACGTATGGAAAATGCCTGCCAATTCAATGGCAGGTTTTATTTTTTTGAAAAGATAGGTGCAAATTTCACTTCGAGAATTGTCCAGCTTCAGCGCCTAGCCCTTCGACGGACAGGACGTCCTAGTGCCGACGTTGCCGCAGGACGCGGCGGTTTTAGTCGGCCAGCGCTTGTTGAACTTACCCAGGATGGGCTGGCGTCGACGTTGCCGCAAGATGCGACGGTTTTAGTCGACGTTCACTTTACAAGGCGCTTGCGCTTTTCTAATATCCACTGTTTTCCGCTAATAATCA
>NZ_JBAVFI010000241.1:0-1978 GCF_049588175.1 Mesobacillus sp. | reverse complement strand
ATCTTCGTCCGCTGCAAAGACGGAATCAGTCACAATCCAGCAGAATTCTCCACCATTGACGACATATCCTTAGGAACCGAGCTGCTATACCGGACAACAGTGAAAATGGCAGAAAAATCATAAATGTATATATTTTAGCACTTTAAAGCGGTGGGGGTCTGACCCCCACCGCTTTAAAGTGTTAAGGCAAAAGGAAGGGGACGGCCATTTTAATTGGTATTTTCCAGATATGATATATGTTAATTAAAGTGAGTTCTCAGGTATGTGAGGGGGCTTTCTTTCATTGACTCTTATTTTTGATCAGTACGTTTAACCTTTAAGTGTTGGAAGGGTTAATCCATTTTTTGAAGAAATTAATATATATGATAAAACAGCCTGCTAACTCATATTATAAAAAATTAATAGTTAATAAAACTGGAGTAAACGGAAAGGAAGTGAGAAGTTTTAGTAATGGATAGATTAATTGAATTCTTATTTAACGCTAATAAATACCGAAAAATAAAAACGGCTCTAACTTTCATCTATATTTTGATAATATTCATTGTTAACGAGAATCGTGCCGCTACTGTTAAACAAATGTATCTGTTCTTTTTAATTATATTGATTCTACTTTTAGTTAATATGCTTTTAAAAATATTTTGGTATAACAGAAAAAAGAGGGTCACTACAGGCAAAAAGGATTGGATTGAGGCTTATGTAATTCTGGTGTTATTTGTGGTTATATTCAGTCGTTATCTTCTACTATAGGATCTATTTGACAGAATTCACTCTTTGTAATAGTGAAAATACTTCTGTTGAACGACAGCATATTGAGGAAATTATTTCTCGGGAAAGCGCAGGATTTGACTTTATTTTTACAAAGTGTCGGACTTTGAAACTTACTGACGAATGCAGCAGTGTACATAGGCAAATATATTTCAACAATTGGGTGCTTTGATCAGAGTTAAGAAGGACATATATATTATTTCTAGAATAAAAAAGGTAATTAAATTGTGATTAAGGAAGCGGTGAAACTCATAGGACAAAAAATGAATATATTTCTAGATAGTAAAACTGAAAAAAGTTTAATCAACCGACTACGGAGCGCGGGTTGTGTCTTTGCTGAAGAAGAAACACAATTACTTATCGCTGAGGCTAAAAGTATTGAGGAACTATTGAATTTGATAGAAAAACGAGTAAGTGGTTTTCCGCTTGAATACGTGCTTGGTTTTACAAAGTTTTGTGGTATACGGATAGAAATCGAACAGGGAGTTTTTATACCACGTAGACGCACGGAGTTTCTTGTTCAGCAAGCAAAAGTTTTAACTCGCCCATATGATGTTGTTTTGGATTTATGTTGTGGGTCTGGTGCGGTTGGTGCTGCAATTGCAACTGTTCGTAAAAAGATTTTATTACATTCCGTTGATATAGATCTCGTTGCTGTACGATGTGCTTCCACTAACATAACAAAGATTGGTGGTCAGGTTTATCAAGGTGACTTATATGCTGCATTACCCCACTCATTGAGAGGTCAAGTGAACATCATAGTGGCTAACGCACCGTACGTTCCTACTGACTCAGTAGAACTCCTTCCACGAGAGGCACGTTTATATGAACCAAAAGTGGCACTTGACGGAGGAAAGGATGGACTAGACCTTCATCGTAAGGTAGCGGAAAAGGCTCTCTGCTGGCTTGCTTCTGGGGGGCACCTATTGATAGAGACGAGCGAAATGCAAGGAGCCCAAACCTTTGAAATCTTTGTTAAAGCTGGACTTATTACCAAAATAGTTAGAGATGAGGAATTGAATGCAACAATTGTTATTGGAACAAAATCTGGCTAAGAGTAACTACAAAATAAATTCTTTTATTCAGCAAAGAGGTGCGTTGATCCATGAAGGATTAACGGCTTATTTGCTGAATTTCTTATTGAATAAACAAAGCAGGATAGTTTAAGAAGAAATTAGAGAATTTAATACAAAAAAATAACGAAATGAGGAAT
>NZ_JBAVFI010000240.1:0-2138 GCF_049588175.1 Mesobacillus sp. | reverse complement strand
TATTTGGCCCGAGCACTGGTCTTGTGATCAGTACCTTTGGTATGACAATCCTGATTCTAATCTTCGGAGAAATTTTACCGAAGTCGATTGCGAAGGAAAATGCGGAAAGCTATTCCTTGAAAATCTCGGGGATTTTGCTGATATTGATCAAAATCCTGACGCCAGTCAATTTCTTGTTCAGCAAGCTTAAGTCCTTTGTTTCAGGGATTTTCTCAAAGGATGGAGAAGCAACCCCATCGGTCACGGAAGAGGAAATCAAGGTGATGGTCGACATCAGTGAAGAAGAGGGTGTCATCAATAAAAATGAGCGGGAGCTTGTACACCGTTCACTGGAATTCAACGAAATTTTTGTTGGTGAAATTTTAACCCACCGAATGGACATGATTACAATCGAAGTGAACCAGCCTCTCGAGGAAATCAAAGAAATCTTCTTAACAGAGAGATTTTCCCGTATCCCGGTTTACGAAGAAAACATAGATAACATCATTGGATTTTTATCGGAGCGCGAGTTTTTTGCCGAGCTGATCCAGCATAATGAAGTGAATGTCCGTGAGCTGCTGCGGCAGCCGATGTTCGTTGTGAAATCGATGAAAGCAGCCACACTGCTGCCTGAGCTTCAAAGGACGAAGAGCCATATGGCCATCGTTGTTGATGAGTTCGGCGGAACATCCGGCCTGATTACGCTTGAAGATATTCTTGAAGAGCTTGTCGGTGAGATTTGGGATGAACATGATGAGAAAATCAACATCATGACGAAGATTGATGAAAACACATACGAATTCGATGCTCAGTTTGATTTGGATGACTTTGCAGAATTATTCAATGTGCCAATGCCTGAAACAACGTACCACAATCTTGGCGGCTGGATCTTTGAGACGCTCGAAAGCATCCCTGAAAACGGCGATACTTTCGATTATGAAAACCTTAAAATCATCGTCCAGGAAGTAGAAAGCCATCGAATCCGTAAAATCAAAGTTGAAAGAATGCCTGTTGCTGAAACGGAAGAATAAAAGAAAGGTGGAGTCAGTTTGTTACTGGCTCCACCTTTTTATATATGAAAATTTCTTTTAACCAAAGGTGCTGTAGCTCTTAACGATTAGCAGCATTTAGTATCCCCGCCGCAGCAAGCTTCGTTTTTCTCTTCAGTTTCCTCAACTTCTTTGATTTCGATATTGCAGCAGTCTGATTTTGATTTGTTGCTGCCCATTAGAATTTGAATGAAGTTAGCCATTAAAATCACCTCCTTTCATCAATAATTTTTGATTAATTAAACAAGATAAAAGATAAATCCAGAGATGGTGGACATTGTAATCACGGATAGGATGAATGCCAGGACAAGCTGCTTTTTGAAAATCGATTTTAACAGGATGACTTCAGGAAGGCTTGCGCCTGCTGAGCTGATCATCATTGCCATAACAGGACCAAGTGCCATTCCCTTTAAAATAAGCATTTGTGAAATCGGAATCATGCTTGATAGACGAATGTATAAGGGAATTCCAACCACAGCGGCGACAGGGATAAGCCACCAGGCATCATGGCCGAACCATTTTGTAATGAACTCTGTTGGAACAAGACCATGAATCACGGCTCCGATGGCAGCACCAATAAGCAGGTATGGATAGACACTTTTCATTAGAGACCAAGTTTCTTGCAGGGCAAAGCGCCAATTGAATTTCTGGTTGGATTCTTCATAGCCAGACATCATCACATTTTTTACATAGCGCTGGAAGCCAAGCTTGTCGAGCGTGAAGCCGATTGCGATCGAGAAGATACTTGTGATAACGGTATAAAGAATCGTAACCTTCCAGCCCATTACTACACCCATGATGGTCAGAATTGTTGGATCCAGTACTGGAGAAGCGAAGAGGAAAACCATGACGATTGAAAACGGAATTTTCTTTTTCAGCATATTGACCACTACCGGAATCGTTGAGCAGGAGCAGAATGGTGTGATAAAAGCGAACAGGATGGCGGCAAAGCTTGCGAACACCTTGTTGCTGCCAGTTAATTTTTTTTCAATTTTTTCGTATGGGATGTATCCCTGCAACAAGCTGATCAAAAACGAGATCCCGATGAACAGGACTGTTAATTCAAGGGCAATCCAGAAAAAGCTCTTTAAGAATTCAATCATCTTTCTC
>NZ_JBAVFI010000239.1:0-1588 GCF_049588175.1 Mesobacillus sp. | reverse complement strand
CACGCAAATACAAAATCGCGCGATACTGCTCGGGCAAATAAGTCAATAGCTGTTGCAAATCTTGTGAGGTTTCCGCCTCGACCGCTGCCTCCTCTGGCAGACCATATGGACTCACCATTTCGTCGCCGGAAAATAAATAGTCGGCAAATGGCACCCATTTTCTGCGCTGGCGCCGCCGCCACTCATCGAGATAAGCGTTGCGCGCCACCTTGAACAGCCAGGCCCTTACATCCTCCTGGTTGTAAAACGACAAAGACACCGTCGCACGCACAAACGTTTCCTGCGTCAAATCTTCCGCAAGCTGATGTGACCCCGAAAGCTTCAATAAAAAATAATAAAGGGGCTTTGTGTACCTTCTATATAATTTGTCTAGTTCATTCTTTCTGCTAAAGTCCATCCTTACTGCCCCTTTAAATTTGCCTCTATTAAAATCCGACTGTTAATTTCCATACCAAGCGCTTTGCTTTCCGCGGGCGGCCCAGGGAGCCTCCTCGGGGCTTTATCCGCCTATGGGGTCTTCCCGACCTCTTGCTCCAGCAAGATTCACGCGCCTTCCACACTAATCAACAGGCCTTCCATATCCACATCGATATTGTCTTATATTTAAATCTCATTACTAAAACGCTCATCCACTTTAAATGTTACACCTAATTTGCAATCTTTTGGCAGAAATGTAAAAAACACCATTCATAATTGAACGGTGTCAGCTAACTGATCAAGCATATTCGCTAATTCTATTTTAGTAAGCTCCCGCCATTTCCCCATTTCCAGACCATCCATTGTTACGTTCATGATCCGGATACGTTCGAGCCTTGTTACCCTGTAGCCGCATTCCTTTGCCATCCGGCGGATCTGGCGATTGAGTCCCTGTGTGAGAATAATCCGAAACTCATTATCACTGATTCTCGAAACCTTGCAGTGCTTTGTCGTCGTGCCAAGAATCTCAATCCCTCCGGACATTCGCTTAATAAAATCGTCCGTAATCTTGTGATCGACCGTTACCACATACTCTTTCTCATGCCCAAACTCGGAACGCATCATTTTATTGACGATTTCTCCGTCATTCGTCATCAAAATCAGTCCCTGCGAATCCTTATCTAAACGGCCAATCGGAAAGATCCTGCCAGGGTAATTCATAAAATCGATTATATTTCCGTCCACAGTCCTCGCGGCAGTACACGTAATGCCCACCGGTTTATGAAGGGCGATGTAGACTGCTTCTGCTTTTTCAGGAATGACTTGGCCATCAATTAGGACAACATCTCCAGGACTGATCATTGCCCCCGGCTCGCACACCGCCCCATTTACGGTTATTCTTTTTTCTTCAATCAGGCGATTGGTTGCCCTGCGAGAGCAAAACCCTGTTTCGCTGATATATTTATTGATTCTCATCGCTGCTCCGATCATTTTGTTATTTATATGAAAAATTCAATTAGCTCTTAAATGGAATTCCATTTTGCCGTTATAAGTACTTTTAATCTATCGTATAACGATACAGCAAAATCCACTTTAATTAAAGCCGATTATTTTTAATGATTTATTTCGTTTGTCCCTTGGCTTTCCTTTTTCAAAATATGGTACATTATAT
>NZ_JBAVFI010000238.1:0-1749 GCF_049588175.1 Mesobacillus sp. | reverse complement strand
GTATATGATTGCTCCAAACCTTTCTGCCCATTCAACCTGGGTCGAATAATAATGCGGATGGGATAATGCAATTGCATCGATTCCTCCTAGAGCCTGTATTTCTTTTTCAGTTTGTTCGTCCAGATAGGTGATGCAGTCCCACAATAGATTAAATCCTCGATTTTGGACGAGGTAAGCTGTCTGTCCGATTGCATAGCTTGGAGTAGTAGTGATGCTGTACAGACCAGGCTCTTCAGTGAAAATAGTATTTCTGTAATCCCCTGAATCAATAAGTGTTTCAATCGTTGTCCAAGACTGTCCGTCTGGATGGATGTACTGTCTTTCGTCAGCGCAAATCAAACAGGTATCGGGTGCACTAGTTGATTTTGTATATTGGACACCGCAAGTATTGCAGATAAAATGGGTCATTTTGAACACCTTCCTCAGATTTTTCTTATCTTCATTTTATGAAAATCAAAAAGAATTCACTTCGGCTGTTTGGTGTAACTTATCTACTACTTTTGGCTGAGAAGTGCTTTTTATAATTCATCATCCATCAATGCTCCCCAACTAATATATTCGATGATCTTCTTGGCCTCAGTAACAGCTCTTTCCCTGCCATATTGCGACAAGAACCAATTATCCTTACATGTGTTTTGGTCATCTGCCGGGCAGAGTGTAAGGTTAATCCAATCAGGCATATAAGTCTTAAAGGTTAGATAAGTTCTTCGAATATGATAACTACTAGTAACTATCAGCAGGCGCTTGATTTTATGCAGCGGGCACCATCGGTCTAGAACCAGTAGAGATGCGAGGACATTTTCTTTCGTGTTTTTAGAAGCATCCTCAACTAAGATGTTATCCTCGGGAATCCCAAATTCGTTGGCCTTATTTTTTAGTAAAGCAGCTTCCGTCATGTTATTGCCAGGCCAAGTAACACCTCCAGAAAAAAGAATCTTGTCTGCACGACCTGCTTTATATAATTTAAGTGCCACGGGCAGTCTGTATACAATTGCTTTACTGCTGCCTAACACGACAATACAATCCCCTGACTGTTGATCATCTTGAAATTCGCCGAATAAGAGCTTTGTGATCTGTTCATCTGAAAGTGTATTTGGATTTAAATCTGAAATTTTCATATTATTTGCCTCTTTTCTAAAAATCAAAAATTGGAAATTCATGTTAGAATATAAGAAAATTATGAACCCGGAGAGATCATTTATGTATGAATTGTTTTTATATAATTGGCAAGTAAGAGATGATTGGTTTAGATGGTGTGAAGATTTAACGGATGATGAGCTTACAAAACATCGTGTTGGCGGCATGGGTAGTATATTGAAAACCTTATTCCATGTTATTGATTGTGAACAATTATGGATTAATCAAATGCTCGGCAACCCTGTGATTGAAAGAGATATTAATGCCATATGTAGTCTTGATAAGGTAAAAGAGTTCTCAAGGATAACAAAAGAAATGACGAACGAATTTATTAAAGATTGGACAGTACAAAAGGATACTAAAAATCTGGAGATAACCAGCAAGAATGGACGCACATTTACTTTTCCTTATCCAAAGTTGTTGAACCATATCATTTCTCATGAAATTCACCATATTGGCCAACTATCCATATGGGCGAGAGAACTTGATAAAAAACCAGTTAATTGTGATTTACTCATTAGAGAATTTCATTAGACCTCTTCACAGCTGAAGAGGTTTTTTAATTTTTTCTTATACGCGTCCTAATCCCTTCTTTTTCCAAATATTAATATT
>NZ_JBAVFI010000237.1:0-2030 GCF_049588175.1 Mesobacillus sp. | reverse complement strand
GACGTACCCTTTGCTTCTTTTAATGACTGGTTTTCAGCACAAAAATATTAAATTCCGCTGATAGATTCACTAAATAAAACAGAAGCATAAGATACGTCCCCATGCTTCTGTTCAGATCGTTACTTCTTAGGTATTTCACACCCATCCTCGTCACACAGATCGCCGTCCTGGCTGTTTAGAACCGTGATTTGATCCTCTGCAATGACTTTTGTCAGTGCCTGGACGAATGCCTCGGTTGGCTGTGCACCAGTGAGGGCGTATTTGTTATTGATGAGGAAGAATGGGACACCGGTGATGCGATACTGCTTTGCGGTTTGCTCATCGGCACGGACCTCATCTGCCATCTCATCGCTGGCAAGCATGTTCGCGACTGCTTCCCGGTCTAACCCAACCTCCACAGCTAATTCCGTTAAGGTTTCATGATCCCCGATATGTTTTGAATCGGTAAAATATGCACGCAAGATGCGTTCTGTCATCTCATGCATCAATCCATGCTTTTTAGCAAACATCGTTAAACGATGAGCATCAAAGGTATTGGTTAAAATAACAGTATCCAGATGATATTCCAACCCAGCTTCCTTCGCCATTTGTTCCATGTTTTGAAGGTTGCCTTTTGCCTGCGCGATACTCATCCCATATTTTTTCGCTAATAATTCTGGCATGTCTTCTTTTATATCTTTACCCATTGTTGGATCCAGTTCAAAGCATCGGTATGTAACTTCGATTGGATGGTCAATCTGCTGAATAGCGTCCTCCAGACGCTTTTTGCCAATATAGCAGAATGGTCAAGCGTAGTCCGTCCACATTTCAATTTGCATCATGTAAGTCCCTCCTAAACGATAATTCTACTATAGTATAGGTGTTAAGCTAAAAATTTACACGAGATTTGATTCGGGAGTCAAAACACCTTAATCAGCTTCCCACAAACGAATGACGTCCACCAATTTTTCTCCTTCAAATGTCATTCTATATACATCCGGTTTTGAAAGTTTATGTAAAAAATCTAAATTATACCTTCTATCAAAATACGCCATCATGAGGGTCATTACAGCTCCATGTGTGCCTATTGCCACTTTCCTCCCTTTACAGCTCGTTAATATATCTTTTAAAACCCTGATAGCTCGTTCCTGGCAATCTTTATTAGACTCCCCTCGTGGCAACGCATAGTCTGGATCTGCAAAGGATCTCTCTAACAACGGAAATAATTCTTCATCGGAAAGTCGCATGTCTTCTCCTGAAAAAACTCTCTCTTTAAGGTCTTCAATAGGTAAAACTTGTTTTCCGGAAAGCTCAGCTAACTTCTGAATCGTAAGGCTCGCTCTGCTGTATGGGCTTGAAGCAAAAACCTCAATCTCTTCTTCTTTTAACAGCTCAGTTATTCGCTTAGCATCTCGCTTCCCCTTTTCAGTTAATCCTCTCGTTCTTTCATTTTCTTCTTTTTTCGGTGAATCACCATGTCTCACCAGGTATATAAAAGTTTGCATGCTGCTCCTCCAGCTTTTTTCACTCTATGTAACAGTGGTTTTATATATGGATTCAACATGATGTTCCAATAACCCTTTTCAATCAATTGCATAAAAAAAGAAGCCTAATCATTCTAGGCTTCGATAAAATATATGTTAGTGCACTCGAATTTCCTCATGAAAATCTTCATCATGATGAACTCTAGTATGCTTTGATTCAATACGTTCAAATTCATCCATTTCCATCCCATGACATGAAGCGCCCATCCACCAGTTTTTGAATTCATAAATTAAATCGGATAACATCATAATTCCTCCCAATAGGGTTAATGGATTGTTTACGCTTTCATTATATCATGTGAAATTATTCACGTGAATACTTTCACACAAAAGACGGAATAGCAAAATTATACTGAAAATATAATCCCACTCCTTTAGATATACCCGGCTAACGAAAACTTTCAAAGCTGCTATTAAAAAATCCTTTAGAACTCTATTAAAACATTCACAAATTAGACAAAATTCTTATGCTCTTACCATGTCCTTTCCCCCTCTCTTTCCTTATTT
>NZ_JBAVFI010000236.1:0-1670 GCF_049588175.1 Mesobacillus sp. | reverse complement strand
TTGCTTGTGCGTATATTGCTGTTGCTTTTAAGAGATCTTCTATAATCATGTATTCGTCTTTTTGGTGGGCGATATCTGGTCTTCCTGGGAATAGCGGGCCAAATGCTACTCCGGATTTCAATGACCTGGCATATGTGCCTCCGCCAATGGAAAGTAACTCTGCTTTTTCACCTGTTTGCTCCTCGTATACCTTTTTAAGGGTTTGAATGAGGAAGTCGTTTTCATCAACATGATGTGGATTTGAGTTAGAGAAATTTTCAATCGTAATCCCTTCTGCTTCCAAAAGGCCATTAAGAATTTCTTTTGTTTTTTCAAGCTTTGTCGTTACTGGGTAACGCATATTCAAGCCGGCGCGCCCGCCGTTCTCTGATGAATAGGATAGCTTACCAACGTTAATCGTCAAGTCTCCCGTAATTTCATCCGTATAGGCGATGCCGATCTCCTTGCCTCGGGAATCCTTGCCTAAGTATTTTGAGACAAATCGAAAGAACTTGCCGCTATTTCCGTCAAGGTTCAGCTGTGAGAGGAAATTTGCCATATGCAGTCCGGCGTTTTTACCGTTATTAGGTTCCATTCCATGAGCAGAAACCCCTTCAAGCTCAAGGATTAGCTTTCCATTCTCGACATGCGCTTTTCCCTCGAGTTCATTTTGTTTTTTATAATCTTCAAAACGCTGGACAAGGTCAGTCTGTCTCTCCTGAACCACCAAACTGGCCTGGGCAAAGTCGGGTACCATGTTATAGCGTCTTCCAGAAGAGAACTCGATCACTTCTGCATCATAGTCTGTATTTTCAGTTCCTGCAGGCTTGTATACTAAATCATAGTCTGCGATTCCTTTTTCAGCATAGATAATGGGAAAATCAGCATCTGGCGCAAAGCCCATCGCTGGCATTTCTTCGTGCTTAAAATAATGGTCTACACAGCGCCAATTACTCTCCTCATCTGTACCGATAATCATCCTTACCCGTTTGTTCAGCGGCAGACCCAGCTCTTTAACGATTTTCATTGCATAATATGCAGCCATTGTTGGACCTTTGTCATCAATGGCTCCACGCGCGAAGATTTTCCCATCACGAATTTCTGCACTAAACGGATCGCTTGTCCAGCCATCTCCCTCTGGCACGACATCAACATGGCAGAGAATACCGACAATTTCATCGCCTTGTCCAAACTCAAGATGGCCCGCAAGGTTGCCAACATTTTTGGCTGTGAAACCATCCTTTTCACCTAATTGAAGGAGAAATTCTAACGCTTCTTTTACACCTTCTCCTAGTGGTGCCTCTGGAGTGGCATTTTCTTCATCAAGTACGCTTTTTATTTTCAGGAGTTCCTGGGCGTCTTTTATCAAATCAGCCTCTCTTTTTTCTACTTCCTTCATCCATTGGATTGTAGTCATCTTCATGCCTCCCATATTGCAATTGTATGTAATTATGTTCTCTTTTGGATGCTATTTCCCTATTAGAGGAAGTTTAAGCAGCTCAATAAACTTATTGTACCTCAAATCCGTCTGATATCTCCTTTAGAAAACTTGAATTTATTTTACTCTTAATTGACTCCTGTCGTAAACTCTGTGGAATTTCAGGCTCTATTGTTGAGAAAGCATTTTCGGCCATTCCTAACCCTGAGATACTTTTCTAAATTTTCAATCTTTTGTCATAAATAGCCTGTTT
>NZ_JBAVFI010000235.1:0-3702 GCF_049588175.1 Mesobacillus sp. | reverse complement strand
TCTCAGGTGTTTCCAGAGGAAGGCCATTGATGATGTGTGAGCAAATTCTGATGCCATGCTTGCGGAGCTTGTCCACTCCGTCTTTATATGTCTCATAATCATGTGCACGGTTGATTAAATTGGCCGTTTTTTCATGGACGGTCTGAAGGCCTAGCTCAACCCATAAATAGGTTCTTTCATTAAGTTCAGCAAGGTATTCAACGACATCATCGGGCAGGCAATCAGGACGGGTCGCAATTGAAAGGCCAACAACACCTTCTTCCTGTAAAACCGTTTCGTATTTCTCCCGCAAAACTTCGACTGGAGCATGGGTATTTGTGAACGCCTGAAAATACGCCATGTACTTGCCGTCTTTCCATTTAGTGTGCATTTTATCTTTTATTTTGCTGAATTGCGTGCCGAGATCTTCTACTCTGTCTCCGGCAAAATCGCCAGAGCCTGAAGCACTGCAAAAAGTACATCCGCCGTGGGCAACCGTGCCGTCACGGTTTGGGCAATCAAATCCGCCATCAAGGGCCACTTTAAAAACTTTATGCCCAAAATGATTGCGAAGGTGGTAGTTCCAAGTATGGTAACGTTTGTCATCTGTTGCGTATGGAAAAGGGTTGGCCTGTGCCATGCCAGATACCTCCTTATTGCTGTCTGTTCCATTATTTCATAAAGGAATTGTACCACTTAGGATGGGTGATTCCAATTGAAAAAAGATTACAAAGCCATCTAGCTCTAGAGGATTTCCTTCAGTTTTTCTCGCTTCCTTATAATTGGAATCTTTAAACATTGCCAAAATCGTGATAGGAAAAAACAATGTGAACAAAATAAAGAAGAAGCAGACTTTGCTTCAGCATCAAGTAAAGGAGGGGCTCATATTGGCTACACGTCAATCGGTTGACCAGCTACTTCAGCAATGTGAAGATGCAATTAATTTAGCCCAGGAGCAGTATAAAAGTGCCAGCATGCAGCAGCATTATAATGATGGTGACTATACGAATGCCCTGCAAGCTCTTGAAGACGCTTATAATGACCTTGCTAAGCTTGCTTTCAGTGCAAACGCCCAACAGCGAGACCAACTGCACAGAATGAGACTGCAGCTGCAGAATGTACAAAACAATATGATTTTGCTTGACCATTAAACAGGAGGGGAAAACTTTGAAGAAACGCTCAAAGCAAAATAATCCTGAACAAAAGACGCGGAATGGCATCAACAACCAGGATCTTGAACTTGGAATGGAGCATGATCCCGTGAAAGAATCGAAAAAGAAATATGAACAAAGCGGCGGTCAGCCAGTGAAGTCAAAGTTCCATCCCGAACCAGGGCAATCTTCATAAATTTGTATCACCCTCACTTCAAATTTCGAAGTGGGGTTTTTTGTGCAGATTCTTGAAAAATGATAGCAGGAAAAAGAAATGAATGCTTTTGCACAAACCCTTGATTCAAAAATCGGATAATACTGCCGCCAACTCATCATGGAATTCTGCGAACAGCCTCTTATTAAAGAGAACTGGAAAGTTTGAGCGGTATTTTCCAGTTTACTAACCTGGAAAAGAGCTGAAAAATAAAAGGTATTCTTTGATCCCGCGAGTTTCTGTCGAAATCCCGCTAGAACGTGCCTTCATTCCGCAAGAATACATCCTTATTCCGCTACTTTTTGTCGAAATCCCGCAACATGGAAATTATCAGCTTTTTTTTCCAATTTACACACCCGAAAAATAAGAAAATTCCCACTTTAAATCCTGATGAAAATACCTGTTGCAACCCTTGATAAAAACCACTAAAATTACTTTGGTATTCGAAATTTATAACATGTAAAGGGGCGTTTTTTATGCCTAGAGCCCTCTGGCTTTTAATTATCGGGATGGCAGTCAATGTTACTGGCTCTTCTTTTTTATGGCCTTTAAATACAATCTATATCCATGACCATCTTGGCAAGTCGTTATCGGTTGCCGGAATTGTATTAATGCTGAATTCCGCTGCAAGCGTAGTCGGGAATCTGTTTGGCGGCAGCCTATTTGATAAAATTGGCGGCTACAAGTCAATTATGCTGGGAATTGTCATCACGATTCTTTCTTTGATCGGCCTTACCTTTTGGCCGGGCTGGCCTCAGTATATCTTCTTTTTGACATTGGTTGGCTTTGGTTCAGGAATTGTATTCCCTGCTATGTATGCTATGGCAGGATCAGTATGGAAAGAGGGCGGCCGAAAAGCCTTCAATGCCATCTATGTTGCCCAGAACCTGGGGGTAGCTATTGGTGCTGCATTAGGCGGACTTGTTGCCTCCTATTCATTTCAGCTGATCTTCTTGGCAAATGCCGTAATGTATGTGATATTTCTGATGATTGCTGTTTTTGGCTACCGCAGCATCGATACACGTGCTGCCATGCAAACGAATATTCTGCAGGAAAACGGTATGGTCAAAAGCCGTACGAAGCTGTATGCTTTATTGATTTTATCCATCGGATATCTGTTGTGCTGGGTAGGCTATGTGCAATGGCAGACTACGATTGCTGCATATACCCAGGAACTGAACATCACATTGAATCAATACAGTATTCTCTGGACAATCAATGGCGCACTGATTGTACTTGGGCAGCCGGTTGTCAATAAACTGATCAAGCCATTCCAAAGCAAGTTAAAAGTGCAAATCGTCATCGGAATGGTCATCTTCATGGTTTCATATGCAGTTGCAGCAGGTGCACAGCAATTTTCAGGGTTTATCGCCGGGATGGTCATCCTGACGATTGGCGAGATGCTGATCTGGCCGGCAGTGCCAACCATTGCAAACACGCTGGCTCCAAAAGGGCGCGAAGGCTTTTACCAGGGAATCGTCAACAGTACTGCTACCGGTGGAAGGATGATTGGCCCGCTGATGGGTGGAATCCTTGTAGACCTGAATGGAATGCCGATGCTATTCGCCGTGCTGATTGGCCTAATGTTTATCGGCATTTTTACTACGGTGATTTATGACCGTAAAATAAAAGAAGCCCCTAATATGGCTGCAAGAGCATAAAGAACATGAAAGAAGCTGGAACGAGTTAGCCAGCTTCTTTCATATGCATATTTTCTTTTTTCGATAAAAAATGCATATATTACGTCTAAAATAGGATTGTGTAAATATGAAATACAAGGGGGTGAATGGGTTGAAAGTTAAACTCCTTACGGTTGCGTTTTTGGCTGCCGGTTTGCTTACTGGTTGCAACGGCGGAGATGAATCTGCAAAAAATGAAAAACAGCAGCAAAACATAAAGGAATTGGTGAGTGATTACAGCGCGGGCAAGATTAAGGGCGATAATGCTTCCATCACCTCACACGAGCTGGTCATTGCTGACAGTGAGGGAGACAAGCAAGTCTATGACTTAACTGCAGAGGACTTCTTCGTCTCGATTGCGCCGTATGAAAATCAAACCCATCCTTGAACAAATCATAGCTTGACAGGTTGTCAAGGTGAAATGGTTGAAGAAGAGTTTGATGTATATATTGAAGACATGGACGGCAATGTCATCGTTGACGAAACATTGAAGTCTCAGCCTAATGGATTTATCGATTTGTGGCTGCCGCGTAATAAAACGTTTAAAACGACGATCGAGAATGACGGAAAAGTGGTTGAATCAGAATTATCCACTTTTGAGAATGACCCCACATGCATAACAAGCATGCAGTTAATGTAGAAAGCACCTAATCAGGTGCTTTTTTGTTTTTGTTAAAGC
>NZ_JBAVFI010000234.1:0-14883 GCF_049588175.1 Mesobacillus sp. | reverse complement strand
TTTCAGCATCCATTTGTTCCGTTGCCATCACAACAGAGCCATCATTCCAGTCCCAATCAGAAGCGGGACGGTCTGTATAAATTTCAATTCCATTTCCATCTGGATCTGCTAAATAAAGCGCCTCACTTACCAGATGATCTGAGGCTCCCTGCAGCGGATAGCCGACCTGAAGCAAGTGCTTTAACACTCTTCCTAGATCCGCTCGGGAAGGCAATAAAAGTGCAAAGTGATAAAGTCCTGCAGTCCTTCCCTGCTTCGGAATGACGTCCGCTGGCTGTTCAATTGATAATAAAACTGTTTTTCCATCAACAGTTAACTTCGCTGATCTTTCAGTTTGTTCTAATACCTCAAAGCCGATTACTTCTTTGTAAAAAGTAAGGGCCCGTTGCAAATCCTGGACTTTAAGGTTTACCTGCCCTACAAATGTAACTGGTGGGTTGTGAAAATTCATGTTTGTTACCTCCTTCTTATGCATTCTTTGATTGGAAAAGAACATTGTCTAGTGCGAAAAGCGACTTGTTTGTCATAGCAAGATAAATGGAAATCATCATTAATGCTAAATCAAGTTCATAACCAGCCATTTGGCCGTTACCTAGGAAGCCGCCGGCAACCTTTACCTTGATGATCGCAACCGCTAAAACGATAGCGAATAAAAGTGAAACGATTCTTGTTCCCACTCCTAATATCATTGCCAAACCGCCAACTAATTCAATGAGTGCAACAATATATGCTGAGAACCCTGGCAAGCCCAGGCTTTCAAAGAATCCAACTGTATTCTCAATGCCGCCCTGGAACTTTGCTGCACCGTGAATTAAAAATGTAGCCCCTAAAAAAACTCTTAAGATGGTTGAGCCTATTTCATTATTTTTTAGCATTGTCTTTATCTCCTTTTATTATATTGTTGAATTTAACGCAAAACGATAACTCCAACGCAATTTGTTAGTTAGTTACTTTATGTAAGTAATTATATTTTCATAATTAAATTACGTCAAGTATGTTTTTGATAAAAAGTAATTTATTTTTTGATTTAAGTGTTTATAATATAAGTAAGGAGTGATTTTATTGGATAAATCAATTTGCCCTAGATTTGAAAAAGCCATGAGTATCTTGAGCCAACGGTGGACAGGAATGATTATTTACCAGCTGTTGACTGGTCCTCAGCGTTTTTGCAGCATTGAATCTTCCATTGGTATTAGTGGCAGGGTACTTTCTGAGAGGTTAAAGGATTTGGAGAACGAAGGAATTGTAAAACGTGAAGTTTATCCAGAAACTCCAGTTCGCATCGAATATTCATTAACTGATAAAGGGTTGGCACTTGAGCCTCTTATGAGGGATATAGAAAAATGGTCACAAAGCTGGCTGGAGGTTTAGTACATTTTACAACCATCAGCATACAGCTTATATAGATCGGACAAATTTCAGTTGAAAGCACTCTTCTATCGGAAAGAGTGCTTTTTTCATTGAAATTAAGCAGAAAACAAAAACTCAAGACATGTTCTGTGCTAGTACCGGCGCAAAATCCAAATTTCTCCATAAACTATACATAAAATGAGTTGAATTTCTCCAAACTATATGTATAGAACTGGAGGTGAACGGAATGGGATTATTAAACGCGCTGAACCAATGGAGAAATACTAGATATGAAAATCACATTACCAATATGAAAGACCAGAATAAATGCCCGGACTGCCATGGAAGAGGATATTATCCTTTCTCTGCAAATGAGTTTGTTTATTATGCTGCCCCTTATGAATGCCCTGGCTGCAACGGGAGCGGGCTGTATACAGACTGGAATGCAAGTGCAAATTGATCCACCAAATAAAAATGGCCGCTGTTATCATTCATTCAGCGGCCATCTTATTGAAATTAGTAGATGAGATATTCTTCCCTAACCTGTTTAAACTGGTTTAATTCATCTTCCCATTGTGCTTTCATTTCTTCTACTGATTGTCCATTTTCAATTGCTTCCCTGATCCAGCCATTACCAGTCAGAAGATCGAAGAAGGAGATTCCCTTGCTGTCTTCTGCACGGAACTGGAAGTCTTCAGGATACATATCATGGATTGTTTTTACAATGTGAAGTCCTGTTTCTACTGGTTTGTATGCGTTCTTGTCAGTGATATGAATCTGAATTCCGTGAGAAAGTACGCCGGCGTGCTTTGAAAAAGTAGGAATGAACGATGCTGCACGGAACTTAACACCTGGTAGATTCAAAGAGTTCAATTCAGCTGCAAGGTCATCCGAATTGATAAACGGCGCACCGATTAATTCGAAAGGCGAGGTCGTGCCCCTTCCTTCCGATACATTTGTTCCTTCAATCAACGCTGCCCCAGGATATACTAATGCTGTGTCCAAAGTTGGCATATTCGGGGAAGGCGGAACGAACTCAAGCGGTGTTTCATCGTAAAACATTGTGCGCTTCCAGCCATTCATTTCTACTACAGTTAAATCTGCACCAATATTAAACTCTTTGTTGAAAAGCTTTGCCAGTTCCCCAACGGTCATGCCGTGGCGAAGCGGGATTTCATAGTTGCCTACGAACGACTTATACTTAGTTTCTAGTACAGGCCCTTCCACTTTATGCCCACCAAGCGGATTTGGCCGGTCAAGTACGATGAACGGAATATTGTTTTCTTTTGCGGCTTCCATTGCATAAGCCATTGTATAAATGTACGTATAGAATCTTGTACCGACATCCTGGATATCAAAAAGCAGGACATCAACATTTGCTAGCATTTCAGGTGTAGGCTTTTTTGTTTTTCCATAAAGGCTGTAAACAGGGAGATTCGTTTTTTCGTCAACGTAGTATTCAACGTAAGCTCCAGCCTGCGCACTCCCCCTCACACCGTGTTCTGGGCCATATAATGCCGTCAATTCCACATCAGGATCGTTGAAAAGCAGGTCAACAACACTTGTCATGTTCTTGTCAACACCAGTCGGATTCGTAATTAGACCTACACGCTTGCCTTTAATTAAATCCTTATGATCGCTTAAAAGCGCTTCTGCACCAACCTGGAACTTTTTATGCTCCTGGCTTTTTCCCTGGCCGTTATCGTGATCGGCCATTGCTGCAGTTAAAGATGATAGGATCAGGACGGTTGTAAGGACTGTGACTAGCCATTTTTTCATCAATCTCACTCCTGTTTTCACTTATTTTTTCAAGGTTACTAGATCCTATTTAACTTATATCTTTTAAAAGATGGGAATCCCGCGTAAAAGTCTCTTTATTCCGCTACTTTTTATCGAAATCCCGCGAGAATCCCACTGCATTCCGCAAGAGTGGCTCCATATCCCGCAACTTCTTGTCGAAATCCCGCAATGTGGAAATATCTGGAATACAAGTAAAGGACGGTTAATAGGATTACCCCTGCTTCATCAATAACTCAACCCATGTCCAAATCCATAAAGCACGCCGCCATCCAGTCCAGGAATCGTGATTGGCAGCTTTCCTGTTGGTGAAAATTCACCGAAGATGGCTCCTGCTGAAGCATCAAAGCTTGCAGGCCTAAAACCATACTGAGTGAGATAAGCATCAATTTGCGGAAATGCCATAATGTCATAAGGGTTCCTGATACCCACCCCAATTACAGGTGCATTTGTATGCTCAATAATCTGGTTGATCATCACCATTTGCGCATTTGATGGTGAGCGGCCCGAAACACTGAATGTATAGGAACCTACTACCACTGCACTTGCATTCTTGATTTGTTCAAGCTGAGCTTCTGACAATTTGTATGAAGTCGATGCAATTACCGTTGTGTTTTGATGGCGCTTTTGAATTGCAGCTGCTAAATCGCCAATATAAGAGTTGCCGACCACAACGACGTTTTTATCGCCGTCTAATTTCAAAGGCAGGGCAGAATCGTTTTTAACTAATGTTATCGACTTTTCTGCGGCTTCTTTTTCGATTTGTTTATGCTCTGCTGACCCAACTACCTGCTCCGCATTTGCCACTTTTTCATCCACAGTAAGGGGATTTTCTTCCTTGATGACTCCGCGTTTAACCTTTAAGGTTAAAATTCTTTTTACAGATGCCTCGAGACGATCTTCAGTTATTTCTCCGTTTTTAACAGCATCCAGCAATCCAGTAGCAACTTCCTCGAGACCCACAGGCATCAAAACGATATCCGTACCTGCCTTGACAGCGCGGATTGCTGCATCTACAGCACCAAAATGGTCAGCGATTGCTTTCATGTTCATCGCATCTGTGGTGATGACACCTTTGTAGCCCATTTCTTCACGCATCAATTCTGTCAGCACCTTATAAGAAAGGGTAGCTGGAATTGCTATTTCTTCACCAGTTTTTTGGGAGATGGCCTTTGTTCCATCAATTTTAGGGAAAGTGACATGAGCTGTCATGATCGCATCGATGCCAGCTTCCATCGCTTTTTGGAATGGATATAGCTCAACTTCCTTTAGACGCTCCTTATCATGAGGAACTTCTGGCAATCCAAGATGGGAATCGACTGCTGTGTCCCCATGGCCCGGGAAGTGCTTGGCTGTTGCGGCGACACCAGCTTCCTGAAGGCCTTTTGTATAAGCTACTCCTAAATCAGCTACAAGCTGAGGATCTTCACCGAATGAACGAACACCAATGACCGGATTGTCCGGATTATTATTAACGTCCATTACCGGCGCAAAGTTCATATTGATGCCGAGTGAAGCAAGCTCTTCGCCAATGGCGTTCCCTACGTTATGGGCGATTTCAGGTGAACGAGCTGCTCCTAAAGCCATGTTGCCTGGCATATCTGTTCCTGATTGAAGCCTTGTGACAATACCGCCTTCCTGATCGATCGTCATCAAGAGGCCGTACTTTTCGGCTGCTTCCTGATATTGTGAAACAAGGGTGGCAGTTTGTTCTGTTGTCACAACATTTTCGCGGAAAAGGATGACTCCGCCTAAATGATATTTCTTAACAAGCTGTTCAATTTCCGGCAGCATTTCTGTTACGTTCTTACCCTTCCAAGTCCTGAAATCTGGCATCAGCATCTGGCCGGCTTTTTCTTCTAATGTCATCTTATTGATGGCATTTCCAATTACGTCATATCTTTTGCCTTCCTCCTTGATCACTACAGCTTCAGATTCAGGCTTTCCTTTTTGGCCATCTTCTTTGGAGGAAGGATTCACTTTATAATCAAGTGCAATACGGTCCTTATAGACTCCATCTGTAACGGTTATGAATGTTCTTCCATTTTGACCGGTGAACTTCACGTTTCCATTTTGGTCTACCTCTGCTACATTTTTGTTTGCAGATTCCCACACCAGATTCTTGGAAGCGAGCATGAAGTTTCCTTCACTGTAAACATGAAGGGCCTTCAATTGCAGGCTTCCATCCTTGATTTCATATTCTGCTTCAGGCACGTTCTGATAAATCACAAGGTCTTCCACTTTATTGGTTTCCTCTGCATTCGCCTTTTTCACGGAACTGCCTATCAGCATTTGTGAAAAAGCAAGAAGAAAAACCAATGAGTAAACAAATACTTTACTCATTTTTCTCATGCATATCTCCTCCATTTTTCATATTTTATCCAAATCATAGAAATTTAATGGATCAATAATTCCGCTGACTCCAGCCTTCTCCTGAAAACTCAGCTGGTGCTTGTTCACCATTAGAGTTTACTAGTTTAATATTATCGAGATACCAACCACGGCCATTCGTGTAACTGTCTGTCTTATAACGGAATCTGATGAATTTGGTTGTTTCAGGAATATCCGCTTCATACTGATCCCAGTCAACACTGCTGCCCGTAAAGACAGTTGCTTCTTGCCAGTTTTCACCGTCTTCGGAGATTTCCAGGTACCCATAATCCGCTTGAGCTTCGATGCGGTGCCATGTTTGGAAGGATAGTTTTGCAGGTTTGTCCAGCTTCACTTCTGCAGTCAAAGAGCGCTCAATCTTATCTCCATAGCCTGAGAACCAGGCAGATCCATCAGGAATATCAACAGGAATGGCATCTGCAACCTGTCTTGCCAGCTGTCTTCTGGCAACATTTGTTGAAACAGTGCTTCTGCTTGGATGAACACGATTTGTCAGCAGGATCGCAATCGTGCCATTGTTCTTATTCGCCACAATGGATGTACCCGTATAGCCAGTGTGCCCCATCGTAGATCCCTCTGATAATGCATCCATGAACCAGCCCTGTGCCAGCTCCCAGCCTAATCCATGGTCATCTCCAGGAAATTGTGGAATCTGGTTTTCAAGAATTTTATTAACGGTTTCCTGCTTGAGGATTTGAACGCTTCCATAGCGGCCGTCATTCAAATACATATGGGCTAGCTTTGCAAGGTCCTCTGCAGTCGAGAATACTCCTGCATGCCCCGCAACACCATCCAATGACCAGGCGTTTTCGTCATGCACTTCTCCCCAGACTATACCCCTGTTTGTCCATGGCTGATATTCAGTGGCTGCGATACGGTTTTTCAGGGAAGCAGGAGGATTATACATTGTATCGTTCATGTTGAGCGGTCCAGTTATATGCTCTTTAACATACTCATCTTGCCGCTGGCCTGAAAGGCGTTCAACCAACACTCCGAGCGTGATCATGTTGAGATCGCTGTATGTATATGTGCTGCCCGGCACATTGCTTAAAGGTTGCTTTAAAACGAGGTTGATTCTGTCTTCACGACTGTTTCCTTTTGTATAAAGAGGTACCCATGCAGTGAAACCGGAAGTATGAGTTAAAAGCTGCCTTATTGTCACATCTTCCTTGCCGTTCTCCGCGAACTCAGGAATGTGTTTGGAAACTTTATCATCCAATTCGAATTTCCCTTGATCGTAAAGAATCATTGCAGCTGTTGTAGTGAATATTTTACTGATGGAAGCGAGGTCAAAAATCGTATCTTCCTGCATCTTGATAGGATTGCTTGATTCGGTTAATTTATCATCTTCATATTGGTAGGCGTATCCATAGGCTTCTTGTTTGACGATATGTCCTCTGCGGGCAACAAACGCTACAGCGCCAGGCATAACCCGATCAGCAATCATCTTTTCCATTTGGCCATCGATTTCATCAAGCGGCTGCTGGAGCATTCCCGCTCCTCTAACAGAGCCATTGTGCAGCACTGGTGATAACGGACCAGGTTTGTCCCATGAAAAAACAGGGTGAGCTTTTTCAGTCGAGGTTTTCCCCTCCCTTTGTTCAATCGTTGAACCAGGTCCAGGATAGCCTTCCGCAAATGATACCGGAATCATCACTCCAGTACCTAGCACGGCAGCTAACGCAATTGTGAGTGGTTTTTTCTTCATGTTTCCTCCTTTTCCGAGCAATTGCTCTCTTAGTGAATTTAATATCTATGAAAAGGCTTTCATGATGTATCTTTAGACTATCTAAGGAACAGTATAGATGTCTATACCACTATAGACCCAAGGAGCATTTTAAAATCAAAAACCCGGGACATCCGGCCCGGGTTTTTAGATTCAATTTAATTGGGAAAATTCTGATTACAAGTATTATTAACAGTTTAAAAGATTACCATACTAGATTTCTTTTTTTCGGCGCAAATTATCCTTCTGCTTGATCCAATACCTGATTCCTCTGCCTGCGTATGGCTCATCCCTAAATCTTGGAATGACATGAAGATGTGCATGGAAAATGGACTGTCCCCCTGCCTTTCCTGTGTTCCACCCGACACTGTAGCCATCAGGCGAGTATTGCTGATCCAGCATTTCTTTGGCACGATGCAGGAGTTCCTGTGTATCTGCCCACTCCTGGTCCGATAACTGAAACACATCAGATTTATGGTGTTTTGGAATGATCAAGCCGCTGCCAAGCAGGACTTTCTGCTCCGATTCCTTTTGGATGAAGTAGCATGTCTCATTCTCAAAGACGATTTCCTGCTCTTCATCGGCAAATACATTGCAATATGGACATCCTTTATGGGACATGTTTTTTATCCTCCAGATTTAATAGTTGACTGATTTCGCACCGGTTATCAGACAAAAATAAAGCAGCGGCCATTTTTAGCGCTGCTTATCCTACACTATTCCTTTATTAATTTTTTCATCGCATGGATCTGTCCAAGATGGTAGGATTCATGGAACAGTGCCATATTTGCAAGTTCACCAAAAGTTTCAAGGCCCAGGAATGGCTTTTTAAGCTGCTGATCCAGCAGCGCTGCCGGGATTTCCTTTATTCTGCCTAATTGCTCCTTTAATTGCCCAGCTAACACCTCGACAGAAGGAACATCTCCGCTCCAATCTGCAGGACGAGTTCCATTGCCAAATAGCTCTATGTAATTTGTCGGAAGATGAATTGATTTTTGAGGATACCCCATCAGAAATTGCTCAGTCACGGTTAACACATGGCCAATATGCCAATGGATTGTATTGTTAAAGTCCTCCGGCTGGACACTAGCCTGCTGTGCAGAAATCGCTGCAACTTCTTTTAAGAAAAATCCTCTCGTCATTTCAAATTGCTTAAATAATAGTTCACTCATATTCATTCTCCTTCCCAGCTTGTAATACGTATTATACCTATTCTAATTTCTGGCAGTATATGCTGCAAGTAATTCTGATTAAACATACCAAATACCCAATTAGGTATTAAGTGGTAAAAAAGGAAAATGACTGACAAACTTTGTTCAAAACATTATGGCTTATCTGTGTCTTCACACTTTATTCACAGATTTATACAAATTCATTTGCTATTTTATAAGTGTAATCATTAATTACTAATTTTGAAGGGAAGCGATTTATATGTTCGCGAAATGGTTAAGAGAAAACAATGTTGCTGCTGGCCTTTTGACTGTCATACGTGTCTGGCTCGGATATAACTGGATGCACGCTGGATGGGGAAAATTAACTGGTGAGGGATTCGATGCTTCTGGATTTTTGAAAAATGCTGTTGCCAATCCGGTTAAAGGCCCAGATGGAAACATGGTTTACAGCTGGTATGTATCTTTCCTTGATAACTTCGCTATTCCAAATATCGATCTTTTCAACTTCATTGTTCCGCTTGGTGAATTCCTGATCGGGCTTGGACTTATTCTTGGATGCTTAACAACTGCAGCAATGTTCTTCGGTCTAGTCATGAATTTCTCTTTCTTCCTTGCCGGAACAGTATCTCATAACCCAACTGACATCTTCTTTGGCTTCATCATCTTGTTTGCCGGATTCAATGCTGGCAAATACGGTTTAGACCGCTGGGTTATCCCCTTCATTCGCAAAACTGTCTTAAAACAAACACCTGAGCCGGCCCATAAAGCTGCCTAATAAATAGAACATCCCCTCCGAGCAATTTGATCGGAGGGGATGTTTATATCCATTTTTTTATTCAGTTATTGTTTTTAACATGATTTTTTTTCTAAAACCGCCACTGCGGGTCTTTTTAAGTTGACGCATGAATTCGACCTCGGACTCTGTAATTCCTCTGTGCTCTGCAATGGCATAAATCACTTCCAATAGATCTACAGTTTCACTCAGCAGCCTGTCTGTACCAGCATGACGAAATTTCTCAACTTCTTCATTAAATTTCTCCTTTAATTTCTCACTAAATTGCTTGCTGTCTAAAACATCAACCTCGATTTCCCTTCCCTTTTCTTTCATTAATTCGGGAAAATAATCTCTTACAAGCTTGTTATACACTTTTTTCTCCATGTCATTTCTCCTTTTGATGTCCTCTTGATAAACATATCCTTTATCATATGGGTTCAAACTCATTTCCTCTCAAGAGCTTAATTAGGAATTGCCGGCTTGTGATACAATATTCACAATGAACTCCTTTAAAATAAGGCTCTGTTAAGCAAGGCTGTTGATTTTCGTTCCAAGCGCTTCGCTTTCCGCAGGGCTGGCGCTGAGCCTCCTCGTCGCTTCGCTCCTGCGGGGTCTCACCTGACCAGCTAAGCCTGCAGGAGTCTTCGCGCCTTCCACTACAATCAACAGGTTTTAAAAAACAACATTGGGCGTTAACAGAGCCTAAAATAAATGGAGGAAATAGGATGGATACTCGACAACTATCATATTTTGTACAGGTTGCTAAAGATAACAGTTTTACGGTAGCCGCAAGAAACCTTCATCTTTCTCAGCCCGCACTCAGTAAAATGATTAAAAAGCTTGAGGAGGACCTTGGCGTCCAGCTGTTTGACAGATCTGAACATAAAATGTCTTTAACGGATGCTGGAGAAAGGCTGTTCGAAGAGGGACAAAGAATTCTTTTAGAAATGGATTCCATTACCGAATCCATTCAGGATACAAAAAATTTAAGGACAGGTAATGTAAGTGTAGGAATACCGCCTGTTATTGGCACTAGCTATTTTCCACCTCTGATTGCGAACTTCCGAAATGATTATCCAGGCATAAACCTTTCGATTATTGAAAATGGTGCGGTTACAGTATACGAAATGGTTGAAAAGGGATATGTTGACCTTGGCATTGTTATATTGCCCGAACTCTCGGACCGGATTGAATATATACCTGTAACTGAGGATAAGGTAGTGTTGATCGTTCACAATGATCATCCGCTTGCAAACCGTGATAAGGTAGTGTTCGAGGACTTAAAAGATGAAACATTCGCGTTGCTAAACGAAACCTTCCTGCTACACCATCATGTTGTCAAGGCTTGCAGGGAGGCGGGATTTGAACCGAATATTTACTTCAAAAGCTCACAGTGGGATTTTCTCACTGAGCTAGTCTGCCTTAATCAGGGAATTTCCATTATGCCAAGGCCAATTTTAGCTCGTTTCAATAGTAAAAGCATTAAGCAAATCCCCATTGACCATCCAGAGATGACATGGCGGATTGCCATCATCCTAAAGAAAAATCGATATGTCAGCTTCGCCGCTAAGAAATTTATTGAATATGTAAAAGCAAATATCAAATAGCGACTTATGATTGCTTTTTTAGGTTAAAAGTAATTCTTATATGTACTATTTAGGGAGTGCCTGGCTTTAGTCCGGGCTCTCTCTTTTTTATTTCTCTATAACCAAAAGTTATTCTGAATATGAATTTTATGTATTTTATTTTATTATTGTTAACGCTTACATTAAGAGTGTAGATAATTTAACTCATGTAGGGGGCTTACATTATGAATAGAATGGAAGGCAAGATTGCTTTTGTTACAGGAGGAGCAAGAGGTATCGGACGCCAAATCGTGGAAACGTTTGCGCATGAAGGTGCGAAATTAGTCTATTCTCTTGATATGGGAATTGGAGAATACGATTTGCCAAATGTACGCCATGTAGAATTGAATGTAACGAATCGCGACCAGGTTGCGAAATTTGTTGAAGAAGTTAAAAACGAGTTTGGTACTATAGATGTTCTTGTCAACAATGCCGGAATTACACGTGATGCCTTAATCCAAAAGATGACTGAAGATATGTGGGATGCAGTTATTGATGTGAACCTGAAAGGCGTCTTCAACCTTACACAGGCAGTAGCACCAGTTATGATGGACAATGGCAAAGGATCAATCGTAAGCATCTCCTCTGTCGTAGGAGTATACGGAAACGTCGGCCAGACAAACTATGCTGCCACAAAAGCTGGTGTCATCGGCATGACTTATACATGGGCAAAGGAATTCACGCGCAAGGGCGCAGCAGTCCGGTCCAATGCAATCGCTCCGGGATATGTTGAAACGGAAATGATGGCTACTGTGCCAGACAAAGTCCTCCAGCCAATCCGGGAAAAAACTCCACTTGGCCGTCTAGGAAAGCCACAGGAAATCGCTAATGCTGTTCTTTTTCTTGCTAGTGATGAATCAAGCTATGTGAACGGTCACGTTCTTGAAGTGACAGGCGGATTAAGACTATAACCGACTCACTCATTTGGACAAAAATGAAAAACAGATAATGAGGTGTTTACTATGTCTTCTGTAAAAATCATTACATCAAAAGAAGCAGCAAGCCTGATCACCGACAATTCCGTTGTTGGCCTTGGTGGTTTTATCGGCGTGGGCGTTGCAGAAGAAATCTATATAGAAGTTGAAAATCGATTCATCGAAAACCAGTCACCAAGGAATTTAACCCTGGTCTATGCAGCAGGGAATGGAGATGGCGTGGACCGTGGCATGAACCACTATGCCCACGAAGGGTTAGTAAAAAGAATTATCGGCGGGCATATGGGTCTTGCTCCAAAATTCCAGCCGCTTGTGGTCAATAACAAAATCGAAGCCTATAACCTGCCGCAGGGCGTCATATCGCAAATGTTCCGTGATGGAGCTGCAGGCAAACCGAGAACGGTTACTCATGTTGGTCTTGGGACTTTTGTAGATCCAGACCTTGATGGCGGAAAATTGAATGAAATCACGAAGGATGAAATCGTCGAAAAAGTAACATTCGATGGCAAACCTTATCTTGCCTATAAAACACAGCAGATTGACTTTGCTCTCTTGAAAGGTTCGGTTGCTGATGAAAACGGTAACATCAGTTTTGAAAAAGAGCCGCTTACACTGGAGATCCTTTCAATTGCCATGAATGCACGCAACAGCGGTGGAAAAGTGATTGTACAGGTAGAGAAAATCGTCAAGAACGGTACAATCGATCCTAAGCTGGTTGCCATTCCGGGAATTTTGGTTGATTATGTTGTCGTTGTAGAAAACCCTGCAAATCATATGCAAACATTTGGCACGCAGCTGAATGAGGATTTCTACCGTGGGGATATCGTTCACCAGCGATCTGATAAAATATACCCACTAAACGAGCGAAAGGTTATTGCCCGCCGTGCAGCAATGCTTTTGAATGAAGATACTAAAGTATTAAACTATGGTATCGGAGCGCCAGAAATAATCGCGAACGTCCTTCAGGAAGAGGGAATGAATGACCAGTTCACACCAACATTGGAACCTGGTGCAATTGGTGGTACGGCGGCCGGCGGCCTTGATTTCGGCTGTTCAATCGGTCCACAGGCTATCGTTGATCAACCATATATGTTTGATTTTTACGATGGCGGCGGGATTGATGCAGCGTTCCTTGGCCTTGCGCAATGTGATGGTAAAGGCAATATCAACGTATCCAAATTTGGTCCTAAAATAGCAGGCTGCGGTGGATTCATCAATATCACACAAAATGCCAGCCAAATTGCATTTTGCGGAACCTTCACGGCTGGCGGATTAAAGGTCCAGGCGGATAGCGGCAAGCTTGAAATCCTTCAGGAAGGCAAGGCGAGAAAATTCCTTGATGAAGTAGAACAGATTACTTTCAGCGGGGATGTAGCCCGTGAAAATAAGAAAAAAGTAATCTATATTACAGAGCGTGCAGTCTTTGAACTATTGCCCGAAGGACTTACCCTGACAGAAATTGCACCAGGGATCAATCTTGAAAAGGATATTCTGTCTCAAATGAATTTCAGGCCTTTGATTGCTAAAGACTTAAAGTTAATGGATAGCAGAATTTTCATGAATGAACCTATGGGTTTATTGGATGAAAAACCAGCAAGCATCCGTAAATATGCAGCAGTATAATAAGAAAAGCGCAAGCGCCTTGGTCAGCCCCGACAAGCGCTGGAGGGCCGACCGGTGAAGTCGTTCTTTGACTTCATTGGGCGGACCGAAGCGACTCGAGGGGCTAGGCGCTGGAGCTGGACATTTCTCGAAGTGAAATTTATACTTTCTTATCTTTTAACAATCAATTCATAGACAATGTCTTGAGTATTAGAAAGGGGATTCCCATATGGAGCTATTTATAATTCTTCTGGCTCTTGGATTATTGATGTTCACAGCTTACAAAGGATTTTCCGTAATTCTGTTTGCACCAATAGCAGCGCTGCTTGCAGTACTGCTGACAGATCCTAGCCATGTGCTTCCGTTCTTCAGCAATATCTTCATGGAAAAAATGGTCGGTTTCATCAAAAGCTATTTTCCTGTATTTTTGCTTGGTGCTATATTCGGTAAAGTTGTTGAAATGTCCGGAATTGCTGAATCGATCGCCAAATCAATCATTAAACTAGTTGGCGGTACTCGCGCAATTCTTGCTATTGTTTTGATGGGCGCAATCTTAACATACAGCGGCGTAAGCTTGTTCGTTGTCGTATTCGCAATTTATCCTTTTGCTAAAAATTTATTCAGGGAAGCAAACATTCCAAAAAGACTCATCCCTGGAACAATTGCACTTGGTGCCTTCACCTTCACAATGGATGCACTTCCAGGTACACCGCAAATCCAGAACGTTATTCCAACAGGTTTCTTTGGAACAGATATCTATGCAGCACCAACACTCGGGATCATTGGTGCGATTCTCGTTTTCACACTTGGTATGGTTTACCTTGAAACACTTAGAAAAAGAGCGGCTAAACGCGGCGAAGGTTTCTATGGATTTGATAACGCTGAATCAGCAGCTGCTGCCGAAGCAGATGCATTAGAAGAAGGCGCAGCAAAAATCGATTTGACGGCACACACAAGCACTCTTAAATCAGTACTGGCTTTCGTTCCATTAGTCCTGGTTGGAGTAGCTAACAAGTTTTTCACAGTGAATCTCCCTAAGTGGTATCCTAATGGCTTTGACTTCTCGAAAATCGGGCTTGAAGCTTACGGAACAATCCAAATTCCTGCAGTCGTCGGAATCTGGTCCGTTGAATTAGCACTTATCCTAGGGATTATCGCTACCTTATTGTATAACTGGAAAGGTGTTACAGGAGGCTTCAAGTTAGGAATTAATACCGCTATCGGAGGAGCATTGCTTGCTTCTATGAACACAGGTGCTGAATATGGATTTGGCGGAGTCATTTCTTCCCTTCCTGGTTTCTCTGTTGTGAGTAAAGGAATTTCATCCACTTTCTCAGATCCGTTAATCAACGGAGCAGTGACAACAACCACTCTTGCGGGGGTTACAGGTTCCGCTTCCGGCGGTATGGGTATTGCCTTAAGTGCGATGGCAGACACATATATGAAAGCAATCACTCAATTCAACATTCCGCCAGAGGTTATGCACCGTGTCATCTCTATGGCATCCGGC
>NZ_JBAVFI010000233.1:0-9578 GCF_049588175.1 Mesobacillus sp. | reverse complement strand
GCATATGGGAAATTGCTAAAAAATTATGTATGTATATTGTTTTTAACTATATGTTTTTATTGTAGAAAACAAGGCACGATCACTCGCGCCTTGTCTCTATATATCCTGATTCTATTATGCAACAGTTTTGCTGTTTTCCACAAGGAAATCAACGGCTTTTTTCATTTGAAGATCGCCTTTGATTCCATCCAGGCTTCCGCCAAGTGCAGCTTTGATGTTATCAACAGTCATGTTGTACATTTCAGCCATTTTCTCAAGCTCTGCATTCACTTCTTCATCAGTAACTTCGATGTTTTCAGCTTTTGCGATAGCTTCTAGAGTTAGGTTAACACGTACGCGTGTTGCAGCTTCTTCTTTCATTTGGCCGCGAAGAGCAGCTTCGTCTTGACCAGAGAACTGGAAGTAAAGCTCAAGGTTCATACCTTGCATTTGCAGGCGCTGTTCGAATTCGTTGATCATGCGGTCAACTTCAGTGTCAACCATTGCATCTGGAACTTCGATTTCAGCATTTGCTGCCGCTTTTTCTACGATTGTGTCACGAACGTGGTGTTCTTTTTGGTGCTCTTTGTCGTGAGTTAAACGATCTTTGATTTTAGCTTTAAGAGCATCTAAAGTTTCAACTTCTTCATCAGCATCTTTAGCGAACTCATCATCTAGAGCTGGAAGTTCTTTTCCTTTGATTTCGTGAAGCTTAATTTTGAAAGTAGCTGGCTTTCCAGCAAGTTCAGCTGCATGGTACTCTTCAGGGAAAGATACCTCTACATCCTTCTCTTCGCCAGTAGCAGTTCCAACTAGCTGTTCTTCGAAGCCAGGAATGAATGAACCTGAACCAAGTTCAAGTGAATAGTTTTCTGCTTTTCCGCCTTCGAAAGCTTCGCCATCAACGAATCCTTCGAAATCGATAACAACAGTGTCGCCTTCTGCAGCAGTGCCTTCTTCTTTAACAACAAGCTCTGCCTGCTTCTCTTGCAATGATTTTAGTTCGTTTTCAACTTCTTCGTCAGTTACGTTTGTATCGAATGCTTCAACCTCAAGGCCTTTGTATTCGCCAAGCTTCACTTCAGGCTTAACCGTTACAGTAGCTTTGAAAATCATGCTCTTGCCTTTTTCGATTTGTTCAACATCGATTTCAGGACGGTCAACTGGCTCGATTCCAGTTTCAACGATTGCATTTGCATATGCTTCAGGAAGAAGGATATCAATTGCATCCTGGTATAAAGATTCTACGCCGAAACGCTTTTCAAACATTTGGCGAGGCATTTTCCCTTTACGGAATCCAGGTACGTTAACTTTTGTAACGACCTTTTTGAATGCAGCGTCTAAACCTTGGTTTACTTTTTCTGCATCTACTTCAATTGTTAGAACCGCTTGGTTCTTTTCTAGTTTTTCTAATTTCGCAGACATACAGTTCCCTCCAACAATAATCTATTGTCATGTTTCATTCGACGATGAATACTCTTGTGTACCAAGTAATATTCCAGATTAGATGTAAAATAGAATGATTTTTACATAATACAACCACTACATTATAACACAGGTTTATTTCGTTTCAACAGCTTGGACTATATTATCGGATAAGAAATTTCTTCTAGCATCCTGATAAAAGCCAGAACCTGCCCGGTTTCTTCCTCAAAACTTGTATACAATTCAACAAAAGACTCAAGAGGTTCATCAAATCCATAATATTCATTGGCCATAAAATGATAGGCAGCCGCCCATGCTTCTGCCCCTCCGTTTGGCAAATCAAAAGGATAGATCAGGAAGAAATGTCTCTCAATTAAACTTAATATATTCTCAAATAGAACTGGATCAGCATTCTCTAATTCGTCCCCGAGTATTTGGATGACATCATTCATTGCGATATAATCCTTCAGGTCTAGAAGTCTTGAGGGAATGAACGATTTTTCCCAGCCGAATTTACGGACATCGGTCTCTTCTGCATATTCCTGTTCTTTCAATATATTAAGGAGCATTGTTTTTTGAAAAGGGTGGCCCTGTTCTGAGGCTAAGTACTCTTTTATTTCTTTTATGTAAGGACGGATATTTTCTTTCGTCAGCCTTGCTGCAATCATAACCTGATCTTTTGGATCCTGCAGATCGAATAAACCCAGGGACACTCCTTCTGGTTCCCCATCAGTCGCTTCTTCCATTTCTGGTCCGCCTTCGAGCATCCTTCTGCCGAATTCAAGCATTCTTGTAAAATGTTCCTGCTTATCTGCAGGAATTTCCTTTTCATCAAGAAGGGCCTCTATAGTAGAAACAATTTCATCATATTCATTCAGCTGTACAAGAATCATCAAGTATAAATCGATTACTTGAATGTAATCACCCAAACCGCTTCGAAGCATCTGCGCCGCAATCTGTTTCGCTTGCTTTACATAACCAGCCTCAAAGTTAGCCAGGACCAGGCCCACATAAATATCGCTGTTCTCCGGGTCATGCACCAGAGCCTGCTCAAGAAATTGAATGGCATCCCTGTATTTTTTCTGCTTGAGGTAGTCAAGCCCCTTCTCTAACAGGCGCTTTTCCAGACCGGGAAACAGGATCACATTGTCCTTTTTCGAATCCCGTTTATTCATAAACATACCGCCTAACTATCATTTTTGTTGGAAATTAAATAATTTTATTTGCTCTTTTCGTAAACTTTATTGCTATTTAAGGAGTGGTTGATTTCCACTCCAGGATGCTCGCTTTCCGCGGAGCGTGCGGTGAGTCTCCTCGGCGCTACTCGCGTTTGCGGGGCCTCACCTGTCCCGCTGCTCCCGCAGGAGTCTCGCACCTTCCGTTCCAATCAACTTCTTTTCGACATGTGATTTTAAAAAACCTTTTCTTATTTTATGGTGAGGCTGTCTTAAAGTTGGTTTTTGATTTTTGATCCAAGTACTAGCTTTTCACTCCAATCAACAGTGTACCTAAATCAACTAACTTTAAAAGAACATACACTTAGATAAGTTCCAAAGAAAGAGATAAAAATGATCATGATTTTAGAAAGAGCTTTTTATTGAAGTAAGTTTAGCATGAATTATTGAAAAAACAAAAAGATTCACAAGCCATGCCTGTGAATCTGTCTGTTTTTCATCCAATTCGTTCCCTTTTCTGTGATTGATTTTCTTCATATGCTTCAATGCTATCTTCTAGCTGTAAAGTCAATTCTATTTCATCCCAGCCATTCAGGAGCATATTGTACCAGTATGGATGAATGTCAAAAGTAGTTTCAAATCCATTTTTGTCAGAAACCGACTTTGTTTCTAATGAAACCGTCAATTCATACGGCTGTTCCCCGGCTTGCTTTAGTAGATAGGTAACTTCATTTTCTTTTAAAACAATTGGGAGAATTCCATTCTTTAGACAGTTTTGGCGAAAAATATCGGCAAAGGAGGGAGCAATCAAAACCTTGAAGCCATAATCCTGCAATGCCCATGGAGCATGTTCCCTTGATGACCCGCAGCCGAAATTCTCATTCGCGATTAAAATGGATGCACCATCATTCTCTGGCTGGTTGAGTTCAAAATGCTCATTCAGCTCTCCATTCGGATTAAAACGCCAGTCAAAAAACAAGAACTCTCCGAAACCAGTTTTCTCTATTCTTTTAAGAAATTGTTTGGGGATGATCTGATCGGTATCAACATTTGTCCGGTCCATTCCTACAGCTTTTCCGGTCCATTCTTTAAAACTCGACATATCAGGCTCCTTTCCGCAGGGCTCTATTCATATTTTCTTGTGGGCTTGCTGCCTTCCTATCCAAATAATCTTCCATTAGAAGCAGGCACTTTAAATCATGGCTCCAACCATTGATCTGACATCGACAAAGCGTCCATGCAGTGCAGCTGCGGCTGCCATTGCAGGGCTGACAAGGTGGGTCCGTGCCCCGGCTCCCTGTCTCCCCTCAAAATTCCGGTTTGATGTGGATGCACAATGTTCTTGAGGTCCTACTATATCGGCATTCATGCTCAAGCACATACTGCAGCCCGATTCTCGCCACTCAAATCCTGCATCCAAAAAATGCTTGTCAATTCCTTCTGCTTCCGCTAATTTTTTTATATTTTGCGAGCCGGGAACGACAATGGCCTGGACTCCAGGAGCCACACTTTTCCCTTTAATAATTTCAGCAGCAGCCCTGAGATCCTCAAGCCGGGAATTTGTACAAGATCCAATAAAAACCTTTGTGACTTCTACATCTGCAATTTGCTGTCCTTCTTCAAGACCCATATATTCAAATGCTCTCTGGACAGACTTTCTTTCAGCTTCCGATTCACATTCATCCAAAAACGGAACTCTTCCTGTGACAGTGACTGTCATGGATGGGTTCGTACCCCAGCTGACCATTGGGGCGATTTCGTTTCCATCAACCGCAATGAAATGATCGTATTCTGCATCCTCATCTGAGGCAAGCTGCTTCCAGTCCAGAATCGAATCTAGGAAAGCATCACCTTCAGGGACATACTTCCTGCCGTTTAAATAAGCAAAAGTTGTAGCATCCGGCGCGACAAGTGAGGCCTTTGCCCCTCCTTCTATCGACATATTACAGATGGTCATCCTCTCTTCCATCGACATCGCTTTGATGACATCTCCGCCGAATTCAATTACATAACCCGTTCCAAAGTTGACACCATATTTGCTGATGACAAAAAGAATGACATCCTTGGCGCTGACTCCGGGCCCTAGAGTTCCGGAAACCTCCACCTTCAACGTCTTAGGCTTTGACTGCCACAGGGTTTGCGTGGCGAGGACATGCTCAACTTCACTGGTACCGATCCCAAAGGCTAAAGATCCAAAGGCTCCGTGCGTGGATGTATGGCTATCTCCGCACACTATGGTCATCCCCGGTTTCGTCAATCCAAGCTCAGGTCCGATTACATGAACAATCCCCTGCTCAGGACTATCCAGATCAGCTAGTTGTATTCCGTGCTCCAAACAATTTGTCCTTAGCGTATCCATCTGGTTTTTAGCCACCGGATCATGAATCTGGCTGCGGTTGATCGTTGGAACGTTATGGTCCATTGTTGCAAAGGTAAGATCTGGCCTCCGCACTGGACGGTTTTTCATTTTAAGTCCCGAGAAAGCCTGCGGGGAAGTTACCTCATGGACAAGATGCAAATCTATATAGATGAGGTCCGGCTTTCCTTCCTCCCGGTGAACAACATGGCTTTCCCAAATTTTATCGATGATTGTTTTTCCCACAAGCAGCCTCCTCCTATTTTTGAAAATTCAGATATAATTAGGCATATGCGCTCATTATATTGCAGATTGCTTCATTATCGAGCAGAGCTGCTTTAATTTCCTCAACCATTTCCTCCGTACTTACCGAAACATTCCCAAAATCAGCAATATCTCGAGTCCTGCTTCCAGCATCAAGCACCTGGATAACCGCATTTTCAACCGCTTCAGCTTCCTCCTCCATCCCGAATGACATTCTAAGCATCATCGCTGCTGATAGAATCATCGCAATTGGATTAGCCGTGTTCTGTCCAGCGATATCCGGAGCTGAGCCATGGATCGGTTCATATAAGTATGGACCACCAAGAGCTACACTTGCAGATGGCAGCATGCCAAGCGAGCCAGTCAAAACGGAAGCTTCATCGCTCAAGATGTCACCAAACATATTTTCAGTCACGATAACATCGAACTGTCGCGGATTTTTAATGAGCTGCATGGCCGCATTATCAACAAGCATATGCTCCAGCTGCACCTTCGGAAAATCCCGGGCCACCTCTTCTGCCGTCTCCCTCCACATTCGACTTGATTCCAAAACATTCGCTTTATCCACGGATGTTACTTTGCCTCTTCGGCTTGAAGCTAACTTAAATGCGTACCGAACTACTCTCTCAATCTCTTTTTTCTGGTAAAATAACGTATCTACTACAGATGCCTCGCCTTTTTGCATCGTTCTCTCACTCGGTTTGCCAAAGTATAGCCCTCCTGTCAATTCCCTGACAACGACCATATCAGCTCCTTCAATCACTTCCTTGCGAAGCGGTGATACCCCTGAAATACTAGAATAGTATTGAACAGGACGAACATTGGCGTACAGACCAAGGTCTTTCCTGATTTTCAGCAGCCCCTTTTCTGGGCGGAGATGTCCCGGCAGCATATCCCATTTAGGCCCTCCTACTGCTCCTAAAAGTACTGCATCACTTGCTTTGCAAAGATCGATTGTCTGCTGCGGAAGCGGTGTGCCGAATTCATCGATTGCCCCTCCGCCAATATCGCCATATGAAAATTGAAATTTATGTCCATAAAGCTCCCCTACTGCCCGGAGGATACTGACCGCCCCCCTGCTTACTTCTTTGCCTACTCCATCACCTGGCAGGACTGCGATCCTTTTTTCCATAACTTTCGCCTCCATTTTTTATATGGTATTTTAATTAATTAACCATTCACTGCGATCTTTTTGTTTTCTTCCATATATAGAACCCTGTTGACAGCGTTTAAATAAGCTTTTGCTGAAGCCTCCAGAACATCCTGCGCAAGACCTCTTCCGCTTGTCTCTGTTCCTGCAAATTTAAGTTTTACATATACCTGGGCAAGAGCATCCCTGCCAGCACCAACTGATTGGATCCGATAATCGAGCAAATTGGCAGATTCCTTCATGCACTTTTCAAGTGTGTTATATAAAGCTTCTATACTGCCAGAACCTGTCGATGCCTCCTGGATTAATTCATTTTGACAGCCGGAAAGAGAAACGGTTGCCGTAGGAACCTGGTTGGTCCCATACTGCACTTGGATTGAATTCAAGCGATAATACTGCTGTTCTTTTGACAGCGTCTCTTCCAAGATGATTGCTGCCAAATCCTCATCGGTCATTTCCTTTTTACGGTCTGCCAGCTCCTTGAATACCGCGAATAGATGGTTAATATCCTGATCAGGTACTGACAGGCCAATTTCGTTCAGACGGTTCCGGAATGCGTGCCGTCCAGAATGCTTCCCGAGAACCATCGAGTTATTTTGCAGGCCAACCAGCTCTGGTGAAATGATTTCATAGGTTGTTTTCTCTTTTAAAACACCATCCTGATGGATTCCTGATTCATGGGCAAATGCATTTCTTCCTACCACCGCTTTATTAGCTGGGACAATCATTCCTGTCAACTTGCTGACGAGACTGCTAGTTCTGCTGATTTCGTTTAGGTTCATTTTCGTCTCGGCCTGATAAAAATCTTTTCGGATATGGAGGGCAACACCGAATTCTTCTAAAGCTGCATTACCAGCTCTCTCTCCAATCCCATTGATTGTCCCTTCTACCTGGGCAGCGCCCGCTGATACAGCAGCCAGTGAGTTGGCAATTGCCATCCCCAGGTCATCATGGCAGTGTGCCGAAAGTTCAACTTTATTAATAGAAGGAACATTCTCTTGCAAATACTTAAAGATATTGCCGTATTCCATTGGCGAAATATACCCCACTGTATCAGGTATATTAATGACCTTTGCCCCTGCCTTGATCACTTCTTCCACGATTTCAGCCAAATATTCAAGTTCTGTCCGGCATGCGTCCTCTGCTGACCACTGGACAACTGGGAATTTGGCAGCCGCGTATTTTACAGTTCTTACAGCTGTTTCAATCACTTCCGTTTTTGTCTGCTTCAGCTTATGCACCCTATGAATGGGTGAAGTGGCAATAAATAAGTGAAGCCTTGGCTCCGCACCATATCTTAAAGCCTCCCATGCTGCATCAATATCAGATAAAACCGATCTTGCCAGCCCCGTTACAGAACATCCTTTGATCGCCCGGGAAATTTCCGCTACAGATGCAAAATCTCCTTTAGACGCTGCAGGGAATCCAGCTTCAATAATGTCTACATTCAGCCTTTCCAGCTGTTTCGCTATTTCAAGCTTTTCGGTAAAATTAAGATTCACTCCGGCCGATTGCTCTCCATCCCGCAATGTTGTATCAAAAATTTTAATTCTTCGCACTGGCAGCCACTTCTCTCTGCTTTTGTTTATTGACAAAAGGCATCATCTTTCTGAGTTCTCTTCCAACCTCTTCAATTTGATGACGGTTCTCCTTTTCATTAATTGCATTGAAAACAGGTCGGCTGGCTTTATTTTCGGCAATCCATCCTTCGGCGAATTTGCCATCCTGGATATCCTTCAGAACGCTTTTCATTTCTTGTTTTACCTGATCATTAACAACTCTCGGTCCGCTGACGAAATCTCCCCATTGTGCAGTATCTGAGATAGAATAACGCATTCCTTCAAGTCCGCCTTCGTACATTAAGTCAACAATAAGCTTCAATTCATGCATCGTTTCAAAATAGGCCAGTTCTGGCTGGTAGCCTGCTTCAACTAGAGTTTCAAATCCCGCTTTTACTAATGAAGTAAGTCCGCCGCAAAGGACAGCCTGTTCTCCGAATAAATCTGTTTCAGTTTCTTCTTTGAAAGTAGTTTCCAATGCACCTGCTCTTAGGGCACCAATCGCTTTTGCATAGGCAAGCGCCAATTCCCTTGCTTCTCCTGTTACATCCTGATGGACCGCAAACAGCGCCGGCACACCTGCACCTTCCTCGTAAGTCCTTCTGACAAGATGACCTGGGCCCTTAGGTGCAACAAGTAACACATCACAATTCTCTGGAGGAACGATCTGGTTAAAATGAATATTGAATCCATGGGCAAACATGAGAGCCTGATTTGTCAGCTGTGGTTCGATTTCTTCCTTGTAAACGGATGTCTGAAGTTCATCTGGCAAGAGGATCATAACCACATCCGATTGAGCCACCGCCTCAGAAACAGCTTTGACCTCAAAGCCATCCTGTTCGGCCTTTTCCCATGACTTTCCTCTTCTAAGACCAACTACAACCTCAACACCGCTGTCTCTTAAATTTTGCGCATGGGCATGCCCCTGGGATCCATATCCGACAACCGCCACTTTCTTTCCGTTAAAATAAGTCTCGTTTGCATCACCGTTATAATACATTTTTGCCATTTTCCGTCTCCCCTTCTTATCTCCATATTATTTTGGAATTTCACTACGTTACTTGATTCTGCATCTGAATTTGATTTAAGTACTTAGTTCCAGTACGAAACTGGTTTAACGAGCTTTTAAGAGGTGCAAAAATAGAATTCACGTTTGATTCAAAAGCAATTACCAATAGATCCTATACAAACGAAAGAGCTTTTTGCTGGTTTCCAGGCTGGTAGCCTCTTGGAAACGCTGTTGTTCCGGTCCGTGCCATTTCCCTAATTCCATAGGGTTTGATTAATTCGATGAAGGCTTCAATTTTTTCTGATTCGCCTGTTAACTGGATGATAATGCTATCCTTGCTGACATCAATCACTGAAGCTCGAAATGGCTCAATGATTGAATAGATTTCTGAACGATTATGCGGCAGTACCGGAACTTTCATGAGTACAAGCTCCCTTGCCACAACAGCCTGGTCGCTGATATCGGCAACCTTCAGGACATCGATCTGCTTATTCAGCTGTTTGGTAATTTGTTCAGCCATTCGATCGTCCTCAACATGGACAACACACGTCATTCTCGAAACACCTTCATGCTCCGTCGGGCCTACTGAAATGCTTTCAATATTATAATTTCTTTTCGTAAACAAATTGGTAATCCGGTTCAAGACTCCCGGCCTGTTCAA
>NZ_JBAVFI010000232.1:0-4920 GCF_049588175.1 Mesobacillus sp. | reverse complement strand
GTTCAGCTTTTGCCAATAAATTATTAAAAAAATTGGCCATAATGCTTATTATATCAACGACATGTTCCAATAATTTATGAAAAATAATATATAATTTCTTAGGATATAAAGCATAGGAAAACCGTATGATCATTCAGTGGAAAATCTTTTTGGCATTTTTTATCCCTGGGATTTTAGGTTACGGGGGCGGTCCTTCTTCCATCCCTTTAATTGAAAACGAAGTCGTTGACCGCTACGGTTGGCTGACGGTAGGGGAATTCAGTGAAGTACTTGCACTTGGAAATTCGCTGCCGGGACCAATCGCTACGAAGATGGCTGGATATATTGGCTACGAGCAAGGCGGAATAGTAGGTGCGATTGTCGGTGTATTTGCGACAGTTGCTCCATCACTTATCCTGATGATTACATTGCTTGGCTTGCTTTACAAATTTAAGGATTCACCTAAAGTAAAAAAAATGACTCTGTATGTAAAACCAGCGATTGCTGTCATGCTTGGAGTGATGGCGTTTAACTTCTTTTCGGGTTCATATCTAGACATCGGTGTCGGGCAAACCCTGTTCCTGATTGTCATAAGCTATGTTCTGATGGAAAAAGTAAACGTGCATCCAGCTTTTGTGATTCTTGGTGCGCTTGGCTACGGAGCTGCTTTTTTAAGTTAAAGTGTTATGAATAGAAAAGGTCGGGAGATGATATCTACCGACCTTTTTACTTTTAAAAGCATTTATTTAATTTGTAAACCTATGAATAGATATTGAGATTTAAAAAGTATAGGCATATAAAATTAGATTTCCAATGCATTCCGTGCAGAATTATAAAAATGTAAAACTCAGCTTAACGATAATCAACCATTTGAACAAAAAGCGGAAAGGTTACTCTACAACCCCAGTCCTCAAAATCTCAAACTGAATATCAACGTCCACTTTGCTTTGTGGGTACATTTCATGCCATTTTTCTGAGGTGAGCTTGGATTTGCGGACGCTCTTTCGGTAGACTTCTCCAAATCCGAATGGGTCGGACCCGACTTCCTGGGTTTTGGCAATCAAAGCTTCGACGTCTTTCCTTACTTTATCGCTCAGTTTTTTTTCGAGCAGCTTTAAATTTTTTGGATCCTTAATATCGAGTGTTTGATTGATTTCCAGGAGCCTTGTTTTCAATTCTATTTTGAGTTCGAACTGCAGGTTTTCCTTGCTGATCAGCTTCATATCACTCTTGCTTACGATTGTATCCATCACCAGGGCTAATTTTTTGACATCTTCAACATCGTGTATGATGTTGAAGCCGTCCTTGCTGATAATTAACTCTACAGATCCCGCCTCATAGCGGTCATTGATAAGTTTCAAATAAAAGGCTTCCGTCGGATTTATTTTGCCAACCATTCTATCCTTATTAATCAAGGCCATTCCAGTAATTTCAATCTCACCATTCTCGGCTTTCAAAGTAGGAAGAATTGGATCAACTCCATCTGAGTAGTAGTCATGCATCGTTTCCTGCAAAGTGGATGAAGGAATCGTTTCCCCCTTAATATTCTGGTCCAGCTCCTTGTACACAAGCTGGCTGATATCTGCGAACTTGTCATTTTTCTGATTAAGCAGCTTATTGGCACTTCCTTCGACGACAGCGAGATAAGTAAGATCGCTGATTGAAGGGTCGCGGGCAAGAGTGTCCGCGAGGTTTATGAGACCAAGTTTAACGACTTCTTCGCTGAAAAGTGCTACCCTAAGCTGTCCTGATTGCAACTTCTTCGGGCTTTTTAAATCCGCCTTGTTTCTGGCTCCCTTGCTGGTAGCGGCTTTTGCAGACAGAATCGCAGTATTCTGGGGCGCTTCCGGGTCGATATGGAGCAGGACAATGGTCGCTAAAATTTCCCCGTCCTCTGTAACATCATAACCAACTGTTGTAATTAACCCCATCCGTTCAAGTGTCTTTGGATCAGCGCAGGCAGATAGCAGGACAACGAGAATAACCGCTAGTAGCTTACTTGCTTTCTGCATGGACTCCATCCTTCTTCCGGAATAATTTCTTCTTGATCAAAACGGCTCCATAAAGGAGAAAAGGATAACAAAATACAATATAGAAAGCTCCCATGGCAAAATAGTCATTCATCAAGTTGATCTCCATCCTATTCAAAGGATAGAGGAGGCTCAGACACAGAACCGCCAGCAGCAGCCAGTTGATTTTCTTCTCTTTTTTACCTAAAATCCTTGCAATTCCCCGGGAAGCTGACCAAAGATAAAACATCAGATTTGGCAGGATCAATAATACCCAAAACGTGATGGCTACATATTCAAATCTTTCTATGAAAGGAAAGCGGACTATCTTAAAAAGTGACAGGGTACCCCAGATTGTCCTTTCCAGCTGGCCTCCGCTAAAGTAAGCCAGAGAAACAAGCATCAGTCCGAGATAAAGGATAGTCGTGAATAATAACCCATATTGCATATGCCTGTGAACCTTGTTTTTTTCTTTTAAAAAAGGATAAATGACAAAAATGACTTCAAAGCCGATGATGGTGAAGGTCATCTGTTTAGCACCTTTTAAAATTCCTGTTACACTCGATTCAAAAATCGGGAATAAATAATCCCAGTTTGTGAATTGAAAAGGATAGGTAAGCAGCAGAACTAGCCATAAGGATAAAGTAACGCTAAAAAAGCTGACTCCCACAATGGTCCGGAGCCCACCGTTCAATCCGTAGAAAACTAGGAAGACGAGGGTAAAGGAAAGCATCCAGTTGGGGAGCTCCGGAAAGATCCATGCCTGGATGACTTCGATATAATTGCGGACAATGACGTGGAAGCCGCCAAGACAGTACAGGACAAATAAAATATTCATCGAGTTCCCGAGCCATCTCCCAAACACATCATACTGAATCCCGTAAAGGTCAGCAGATGCATAAGCGGACAATGTTTTCACCATGACAAAGCCCACGATGGCTGAAGCGACTCCGCTAAGGATGACGGAAATCCAGGCGTCGTGCTTTGCTTCAAGATAAATAACCCTTTGGAAGCCCTGGATGCCTACCCCAAGCTGCATGGAGTGGACAACAAATACGAGCAGGAAGGTATTGACCATTTTTTGAGGTTTTGGCTCGATAAGCACCTTCATTTAGAACACCACGACTTTATTCTTTCTTCTTGGATTTGTTAAATCTGTATTTCAAGCGGTTCAGTGGCCTTGTTTGGATAGGCCTGATATTAGTGAATTGGATGGGCAAGCGGATGATGCTGTCACGCCAGTCGGCAAACCGTGGCGGATAAAAGGGAGCCAGAAATGGCGTCCCCAGGCTTGATAGCCTGATTAGATGGATCAGCAGGAAGCAAAATCCAATCATCAGGCCATAAAATCCCCAGAACCCCGCTAGTAAGATCAAGGGGAAGCGCAGGACCCTGATGACATTCCCCATCATATAGTTAGGTGTTGTAAAAGAAGCCAGGGCGCTCACAGCAATGATGATAATCAGGATATTGCTCGTAAAGCCGGCATCTACAGCGGCGGTACCGACAACAATACCGCCAACGATACCCATCGTCTGGCCAACCTTTGTAGGGAGCCTTGCTCCAGCCTCCCGCAAAAGTTCAATCATCCCTTCCAGCAGCAAAGCCTCGATGATGGGAGGAAAGGGTACCTTTGATCTCGATTCTCCCAAAGGGATGAGCAATGTCTGCGGGATGATTTCATAATGAAAGGTGAGGGCAGCCACATAAATCGCTGTAAAAAAGATCGAAACAATCATTGAAAAGATGCGCAGCAGCCGTAGGAAGGTAGCAATTTGCCATCTTACACTTTCGTCCTCCATGCTTTGGAAAAACTCAATAAAAGTTTGCGGACAGCCAATCACTTGCACACTGCCATCCACAAGGACAATCATCTTGCCATTGAGCAGCCAGGCGCAGGCCCGGTCGGGGCGCTCTGTCATAAGCAACTGCGGGAATATGGCAAAAGAATTATCTTCGATGAATTGAACAAGCGTGGAGCTGTCAAGGATACTATCAACTTTGATATTTTTAATCCGTTCACGAAGCCTGTCCACCATTTCCTCATCAGCAATCCCTTTCATATAGAGGAGCGAGACACCAGAATTCGTTTGTTTTCCGAGCGAATAGCTTTCATTACATAAGTTTGGATTCGTAAGAAACCTTCTTATAAGCGAAATATTTGTAGCCATGCTTTCATTGAAAGCGATTTGCGGGCCCAAAACCTGCGATTCATTTTCAGGGCGGGTCAATGAGCGATTTTCTTGTGTACCAATCGATGCCGATACAATACAAGGATGACCCGATGAATGGATCAGCACGGCCCCTTTAAGCATCATCTCTACAGCGTCCTCAATATAAAAATATTTAGCCACCTTTGAAACCGTAATCTTTTTAAGAATCTCATCTGGGGACGATTCACCATGTTGAAGTCGTGCCAGGATATCCTGATGCAGCATTTTATTATCAATTATGGAATCTAAAAAGATTAGCGTAACCCCGTTTGGGCGGTCCTTGACATTTAAATCAGCACTATTATGGAGCAGTCTTTTCATTTCTTGAATAAATCCGTCTGTATGAGCAGGGATTAATTTGCGCTTTTCGATATTTCCCTGATTCAAGCTGTTTAGAGAGTCTGTTTTCTTTTTTTTGAAAAACATCCAATACCCCCGATGCAATCATCTAATCAACAGGTTTTGCTTTAATGGGAAAAATTATACTGCTGCTAGTTTGCTTGTTAATATGCAGGATCAGCGAGGCTGCTTGTATCTTGAATTGGCGCCAATAAAAAAAGAAGCTGACAATATGTCAGCTTCCTTCTAAGGCGTACCCTTATATAATCCCCAATGAATCCAGAAAAACAATCACAATCACGACTGGCACCACAAACCTCATGACATTGTACCAGATGGTAAATAGCCAGCTGCCAGCCCTGGAATTGTGCAGCAGTTCC
>NZ_JBAVFI010000231.1:0-1636 GCF_049588175.1 Mesobacillus sp. | reverse complement strand
TCTTTAACAGAGCCTTATAATAATAAAACACCAGAATTCGTTTTCTGGTGTTTTTAGTATGCCTTAATACAATTTTTTTCGTTTTCTCTGAAGCAAAACGACGGATGTGCGTTAATAGTGAATCCTTGCTACCAGCCACGGCTTGCTCCGCCGCCGCCGGAAGATCCGCCGCCCCCTCCGCGAGGGCCACCACCGCCGCCGCCGCCGCCTCTAGAAACAATTGAAAGGAGCAAATAGGTTAGAGTGCCTCCAAAAAACATAAAATCGAGTACTACAACACCGATGATTATAATGATCAGCAGCCAGGTTGGGATTGGGAAACCCTGCTCTTGTTGCTGATGTTGTTGAGTGGCCTTCCCGAACTCGTTTATGCCTGACACTTCGTTTGCAAGCGCATGGTACGTATTCATTATCGCTAGATTTGGCTGTCCATTTTTTAGGTGAGGGATGGCGTATTCATCAAGAATTCTTCCTGCTTTGCCATCAGGTATCGTTCCTTCGAGACCATAACCAACTTCAATCCTGATTTTCTTCTCTTTAATCGCCAGTACGAGCAGAACTCCGTTATTGTCCTTTTCAGTGCCGAGACCGTATTTGCGATAAGCCTCAACCGAGTATTCTTCAATGCTTGTATCACCGATAGTATCGACTGTAAGAACAGCAATTTGGGATGTTGTTTGGTCTTCTACTGACCTTCCTATGTTACGCATCTGGATTTCTTCATTTTCATTTAAGATATTCGCAAAGTCCTGGACATAGATGTCCCCAACAGGTACCGGAATTTCATTTGGTGCCGCGATTGCTCCGGCCGGAAGCAGCAACAGCAGGATGCCAATTATTGCCGCTAATCCGGAGAATCTTCTATGGCTCATGGTCAGCCTCCAAAATCAACCGAAGGAGCTTCTTGGGCCCTAGGGTCCGCTTTGAAGTATTCTTTCTCGTCAAAACCGGTAATGCTTGCAACAATGGCACCTGGGAATTGCTTGACTTTCTTGTTGTACACGGCTACTTGATCATTATAATCTTTTCTGGCCACTGCCAGTCTGTTCTCCGTGCCAGCAAGCTCGTCCATCAATTGAGTAAACTGTTTGTCTGCTTTTAGGTTTGGATAATTCTCAACAACTACCAGCAATCGGCTTAAAGCACCAGATAGCTCTGCGTTTGCAGTTGCCTGATCTTCGGGTGTTTTAGCTCCGGCTAACCGTGCTCTCGCATCTGAAATCGATTGAATCACTTCTTTTTCATGTGCAGCATAGCCCTTCACAGTATTAACAAGGTTCGGGATAAGGTCGAGTCGTCTTTGAAGCTGGTTCTCAACCTGAGCATATGCCTGGTTAACATTTTCCTCTTCGCTTACGAAGCTGTTATAGCTGCCTACTCCCATCATGATAAAAATACCGACTATGACTAACAAACCAATAATAATTCCTAATCCTTTTTTCATTCATTTGCCACTCCTGTTTCTATGATGTATTGGTAATGACGGTATTTTTCCCTCTTTTAGCATGTTTTTAAACTTAAAGTTATTTTCCTTTGGCTCTGTTAAAGCTGAATGTTGATTTTAAACCCTGTTGATTGTAGTGGAAGGCGCGAAGACTCCTGCGGGTGCAGTTGGACAGGTGAGACCCCGCAGGAG
>NZ_JBAVFI010000230.1:0-6195 GCF_049588175.1 Mesobacillus sp. | reverse complement strand
TGGCTGCACTCAAGATGAATATAAAACGGATTAACCTTACTGCGAAATTCAAACTTATATCGCTTACGGCAAAAGAACTGAGGCCGCCAAGTGCGACAACAATAATCACGATTGGGCTGATAATATTTGCTTGAACCGCTGCCTGTCCGAGAATGAGTGCTCCTACAATTCCAATGGTCGGACCGATTGGACTTGGTACACGAAGTCCCGCCTCCCTAATCAGCTCAAATGCCGCTTCCATAATCAGGATCTCAATAACTGCCGGAAATGGTACCTTCTCGCGGGAGGAAGCAATTGCGAGCAATAAGTCAGGTGGAATCATTTCGGCATGGTAGGTTGTAATAGCCACATAGATGGCAGATGTAAAGAGCGTTATGAACATGGCTACCATTCTTAAGGCCCTTGTAAAATTGGCATATGCAAACCGCAGATAGTGATCTTCCGGGCTGTGGAAAAAAGACCAAAAGGTGGCCGGCAATATTAAACTGTCTGGAGAATTATCCATTAATAGGACGATATAGCCATCCTCCAAAAAAGACGTTGCTCGGTCTGGCCTTTCACTGGAGAGGATACTCGGGAATAAAGAATAGCTGCGCTCCTCGATATATTCCTCAAGCAGTGACAGGTTTTGAATCGAGTTAACATCCAGACTGCCCAGCCTTTTCTTGATGTTGCTGACAAGCTTTTCATTTGCCAGCCCGCGTATGTATACAATAAATACATCATTATGAGAGCGCTGGGAGATTTCAATAGCCTCAACGATCAGGTTCTCATTCCTGATTTTTTTCCTGAGCAGCGATATATTTGTGACTGCCTTTTCAATGAATGATTCCTTTGGTCCCTTGATCAGGATTTCATTATCAGGCTTCTCGATCGCCCTGCTTTGGAAATCTGGACAATCCATGACATAAGCCCTGGCTTCCCCATCCATAAGAAGAATCGCATTCCCCTTATTAATATCATTCACTGCATCTTTGAAATATAAAATATCATGTACCATTTGCACCGATACGATATCCTTTACCTGCTTATTTCGAGATGTATTTTCAGTTAATGGCTTAAGGATGTGATCTTCAATACTTTTTATATCTGTAATTGTGCTGATAAATATAATCGCAGCCTGTTTATTAAAGCCTTCGAGATACAGCTCTCTTAGCTTTACATCCTTATTATCAGGTATGCTGTAAAGCTTTTTTAAAATAGTCAAATTTGCTTGGAGGTCATCGCTGAATTCTTTTTCTTTAAGCTCTGTTTGCTCTCCCTCCTCTTGTTTTCCTGGGGGAGATTTTTTATTTTGCTGCTTATTAAACAGCTTAAGCATATCCATCAACATATTAAATCTTCTCCCTGCCAGTTTGGAACTGCATTTCCTGTTCTTAACATTTGCTATTCTGCTAATTTTTATGAGGAGATGGCGGAATTATATTGTTATGTAATCATCTTTTTTACAAAAGCTATGTTAAAATCCGGCTGAGGTTTCCATAATTTTCTCAACTGGTGAAATATTTGGTTCAACTGGTGAAAAAATCATTCCAACTAGTGAAAAACCTGATACAACTGGTGAAAAACTTAATGCAACTGGTGAATTAACTTTTTTTCTATCGTAAAAAGTCTAATCAACTTAGGAAAATCTTGCTCACTTCACTAATAAATCACCATTAATTGAAAAAAAGTCATTTAAGTAATAAAAAAACAGCCCAGGATCTAATCCTGAGCTTAAAAAATTAATTCTATCTTTATCGATTTTTTCTTTTCATCCAAATAAAATAAATAATCCCAGCGATCAGGGCGATCACAGCTACTGGAATGATATAAGGCCTTGCCGCATCTTTAATGCCTGCCCAATTTTCGCCGAGGACAATTCCAAGGTTAAGAAAGAAGATCGTCCATGGAATGATTGCGGCGATGGTGTATAAAGTGAATTTGATAAAGGACATTCTCGCAATACCTGCTGGAATCGAAATCGCATGTCTTACTACTGGAATAAATCTAGCAGAAAAAATCACGCCTGGACCATATTTTTTGAACCACTGTTCAGACAAATCGATATGGTGATTATTAATAAGCAAGTATTTTCCGTATTTTTCAAGCATAGGCCTTCCGCCATAATATCCAAGCCAATATAAAAACAGCTGGGCGATTGTTCCCCCAATCGTTCCTGCGATAACTGCTCCGGCGAAACCAATCGTTCCTTGAGAAATCATGTATCCCCCATAACCAAGAACGATTTCACTTGGGATCACTTCAAGCATCAAGCCCAGGGCAATCCCGAGGTATCCCAAGCTAGACAGCCAGTCCAATACATTTAATATAAAATCCTGCACTTAAGTACCCACTCCAATCTTTTACCTGACTTGTTTCATTATAGTTCTTCCAAGCTCTATTCGTAAACTTTGGATTTATTTAGGCATAGCAAAAAGCTCCATCCGAATTTACACGGAATTCAATTTAAAAATAAATGCCCTTATAGTTCAATTTTATTAAAGAGATATTTTTCATACGCTTCAAGGTCTTATCTCCCAAGTTAATATGAATACGACTGCACACCTGAATTTGGTGTGTTATTTTTGTGTGATTTAAGCACAATATAATAGATGTCCTTTTCAATTAAGTATTATAGTCAATGGATTATATATACCCTTTTTATCTGAGCATAATAGAACTGTAAGGGAGTAGATCGCTTTGGGTCAATCGAATAAATTAGGTGTCTGGATTTTAACTGCCCTTGTTGTAGGCAATATGGTGGGCTCGGGAATTTTCATGATTCCTCGTTCCCTATCTGAAGCAGCGAGTCCGCTCGGTGTTTTATTGGGGTGGCTGCTGACGGGATTTGGTGTATTGATGACTGCTCTGGTATTTGGAAATCTTGCATTGAGAAAGCCTGAACTGACTGGCGGTCCTCAGATTTATGCAAAAGAATTATTCCGTCCCAGATCACATGCTGGAACACTTTCGGGCTTCATGGCTTCATGGGGCTACTGGATTGGCAATTTTGCTGGAAATGTTGCCATCATCACAACATTTGCGAGCTATCTTTCTACATTCTTCCCTATTTTAACAAGCCAATCAGAACTCTTCACAATTGGCAGCACAGTGATTAGAACCGGAAATTTAATGACCTTTATTGTATGTACACTTCTTTTATGGGGAACTCATTTTATCATTTTAGGTGGAATGGAACAGGCTGGAAAAATAAATTTCTTAGCCACCGCAGCAAAAGTAATAGGTTTCTTTCTATTTATCATTATTGGCTTGTTTGCATTTCAAAAAGCAAACATCCTGCCATTCTCTGCTCCCCGTTTTGACGAAGCTGGCAATTCACTCGGTTTGTATGGGCAAATCAACAATGCCGCAATCACTACTCTATGGGCATTTATTGGGGTGGAATCTGCTGTAGTTTTCGCTTCAAGGGCTAGACGTCCCGTAGATGTCAAACGGGCAACTGTTCTCGGATTATTGATTGCCTTAGTCATATACATTGGAATAAGCATGCTTGTAATGGGGATGCTGGACCAAAAATCTTTGATTGCATCTGAAAAGCCATTGATCGATGCGATTGAAACTGTCCTCGGACCAATTGGCGGTCAAGTTCTAGCCATACTTGGATTAATCAGCTTATTTGGTTCGACGATTGGCTGGGTATGGCTAAGTGCCGAGGTTCCCTACCAGGCTGCCCGACAAGGTCTTTTCCTGCAATCATTCTTGAAGGAAAATAAAAAAGGACTTCCTGTTTTTTCTTTAATTGTAACGAACATTTTGGGTCAGCTATTTGTTTTTTCGACTATTTCAAACTCCATTGCAAATGCATTTGACTTTATTATTTTTATTGCAACATTGTCCTATTTAGTCCCTTATTTTATCTCTTCTGTTTTCCAATTAAAGCTTGTACTTACTGGAGAAACGTATTCGAATATGAGATCAAGAGTGGTGGATGGAGTGATTGCAGCGATTTCGACTCTGTACTCCATCTGGGTCATTATCGCAGGTACCTCGGACCTTAAAACATTCACCTTCGGAGTCATTCTCCTTGCCAGCGGAATTTTCTTTTACGGCAGGGTGGCACCACAAAGGTTAAAAGAGACAACTTAAAATAAAAGGGAAAGAACCTGCCCATGATCAAGCAGGTTCTTTCTCCATTATTAGAACCAGCCGCCCCTTAGCAGGACTTTAATGCCAATGAATATGATTAAGAATGCAAAGATAACGATGACAACTATTCCTATGATTTGTAAAAAAGATAAACCCAAAAATGCAGCCAATGAAAGAGCCCCTACTCTAAAAAGAGCGTATCCCGCTAAAATGACAGCCAGGAAAAGCCAAACATACGAATTTGATCCTAACGACATATCAATATCCCTCCTTTACTTTACAGAATATGTAAAAAAAGAAAATTGGTACGGGCTACTGCACATTTTAAGTAAAGCCGTGTTTTAAAAATTAATGCTAGGCCGAAAATGGTATTAGATTATTTTCATATCAAAACTGTTTTTGAACAAGAGAATAAGGGAAAAGTAATGAATATTTTCTTACATATGAAGATCAAGATTTTAGGGGGAGCTAACTTGACGAACCAGATTTATATTCGTTTCATTCGTCTGCCGATTTTAACGAGGTTTTTAATGATTGCCGCCTTCATAATTTTTATTTTTGGTGCAATCATCCACCTCATTGAACCACAGAGTTTCCCCACTATTTTTGATGGGATTTGGTGGGCAATCATAACCGCATCAACTGTAGGCTACGGGGATTTCTATCCTTCGACTTTTCTGGGGCGTATTACTGGCATACTCCTGTTGCTGGTAGGAACAGGCTTTTTGTCGTCTTATTTCATCCATCTTTCAGCCGCAACTGTTACGAAACAGAACCAATATCTAGAGGGAAATATCATTTATAAAGGATCTGGCCATGTCATCATTATTGGCTGGAACGAAAGGTCGCGGTCAATTATTCGATCTATGTCTGACTCCAAGGTGCAGATTATTTTAATTGATGAATCATTAAAATCGAATCCCATCAACGAAGAGAATGTTCATTTTATTAAAGGGCGAGCTAACAGTGACGATACATTATTAAGGGCTAAGATTCAAACAGCAAGAAAGGTGATTATTACTTCTGATCAGAACCTGGATGAATTGCACGCAGACATGCACACTGTTCTGACTCTGCTCGCAATCAAAGGGCTCAACCCTGATATTTACTGCATCGCTGAAATATTGACAACCGAGCAGATCAATAATGCGCGCAGAGCGGGAGCAGATGAACTGATTCAAACTAACAAATTAACCAGTGCTGTCATTTTAAACAGCATCTTTACAGAAGGTCATGTTAATTCACTTCTTGATTTTCTTGGAGAACTAAATGGCAAGCACCTTGCCTATATACCGGCTGAAAGCAGAACGATCGGCAAGAGTTTCATCGAGGCAAGCACGATGCTTTTAGCTCAGAATGTGATTTTGCTTGGAATTAAAAAAGGGGATGACATCGTTGTCAACCCCAGCAACCATATTAAAATAGAGCAAAACGACATGCTTTTAACAATCACCAATTAGTGGTTCAATATTGAAGATTCGACTTCATGGACTAGCGATTTTCCGACTTCAATATATTTTTCTGGAAAGCTTGCATCCTTGTCCACGGGTTCCTGAAACTGGTTAAAAGAAGCACTCGCGTTCCCGATATTGGCATGGTCGTCAACGCCTCGCTGGTACTTATGTGAAAGAAGCATTGGCCGCTGCAATTGAACCGTACAACCGCGTGAGTCAAGCTGGCCATCAATTGCTTTAAATGGAAGCCTCAAAAATTGATACCCAACTTCGTCATCAATTTTATAATCAAAGGCTCCATGGTCATAATCCCAGTTTCCGCCAATCGTATAACCAAGAGGTTTAAGCATCTGTTCCAATTTAAAAAGGTCAAAGTGTTTGCCTTCAAGTTCAGATGGAATTTCAATCACTGGACGTTCCGCCTTTCTGTGCATTTTAAGGTTAGTTTTAACCAAAAGGGAATATTTCATTAAAGATTATTGAAAAGGCGTAACTGGGAAAAATACTTGTTATTTTCCAATTTGCAGAGAATAGATTATTGAGGGAAGTGTTACGGGTATTACGAAAAATAAGCTGGGTTATTCGGAGAAAACGAAAATCATACCTTAATATCCTTAAAACAATATGCTACATAAAAAGGAGTACCCTGTTG
>NZ_JBAVFI010000229.1:0-2545 GCF_049588175.1 Mesobacillus sp. | reverse complement strand
CATGGGGACGGTTCTCGTGTTCCATTTCGCAGGAAAAATAACTTCATTAAAGCAAAATGCTATAAGTGTTTTATTGAGTCAGCTGCAGAAATACTGCAAATTTGCGGAGACCACTCTGTTTGGGTGGTTTCTTTTTATTTGGGCTCTGTTAAACAAGGCTGTTGATTTTCGTTCCAGGCGCTTCGCTTTCCGCGGGGCTGGCGCTGAGCCTCCTCGTCGCTTTGCTCCTGCGGGGTCTCATCTGTCCAGCTGAGCCCGCAGGAGTCTTCGCGCCTTCCACTCCAATCAACAGGTTTTCAATAACGGATCAGTGAACTGTATCTTTGTCGACAAACTGAAGCATCGGATGCTTCCCGATGCTTTTTCAATGCTTATTTTTCAAAAATGCTATTGGAAAGAAGTCGGAACAGGTAGTCTGTATGATCGCGGAAGCCTGCTTCTAGACCGATCATCGTGACATCCTTATCCTTTTCTTTCACGATTACTGCTTTGCCCTGTGCTTCACCTTTTTTCGCGTCTTCTCTCCAATGGCCGGCAACAAAGAAGTCAGAACTATCTTCATAGATTGCAGCCACCTGATCATTATCCGTGCTGGTATACCAAACTGGGCGGTAAACGAAGCCAATATCATTCTGGCTGTAACCTGCTGTTACTCCAGAACCTTGATAATCAACCGTTACAATTCCATTACTGTTGGATCCGCCGACGTTAATCTGATCATCCGTCAGACCAAGTGTTTTTGTTGCTCTAGAAGCCCCGGCACCAATAGCAATATATTTGCCGCCATCCTTCAAGAAGGATTCAAGATTTGCTTTGAATTGACCGAGCTGAGCTGGGCTTTTGAAACCAAATTCCTTATTTGCTGTTGATAGGGTAGTCGAAATTAGGTTTTCTGTACCACTGTATACAAACACATCGTATCCAGCCAAGCTTTTTTCAGCAACTTCAGCAGGAGTCACTTCACTAACGTTAAATCCGAGACGCTTGAGAGCGAGTTTTGTTCCGGAATGTGACTGAACTTTACCCATTCCGCCGTCTTTCAAGATGGCGACTTTTACATCAGAGACGTCCTCTGTATCTGCAGGTACTTGGGCCGTACCAATCTGTAGCCCGGACTGCTTTACAGCGGCCGAAATCACATTTGCAGATGCTTCAGTATAAAAATTGCCTGCAGTATCTCGTTTTACAGTAATGCCTTGCTGAAGTAATGTATTCACAAGATTTACAGCCTTTACAGAGCTATTTGGAATCAAGAATGGACCTTTTCCAGTTACTGCCCCCTGACTTTGAACCTGATTCACTTTTACAGCGGTCAGATTGAACTCATCTTCTACAGCAATTGCTTCGAATCCCCAAAGCTCTGGCAAGCTCCAAGCTGAAATATCATACATATAAGGTGTGTCTTCGGAAATATCCTCGCCATCCCAAAGCATTGTATTAGCCAGACCTGCCTTAGCCTGGTCCATTTTCACGACATATGTTCCTTTTGGATAAGACTTTCCGTCCGCAGTGAAGGATTTTGAAGCCTGAACAACCTCAATGTCGTTTTTCTGAAGGTGGGCAATCGCTTTTTGAGTAACAGTTGGATCTTCTGAATCTACTGGCAGTACATAAGCTGAAGGGAAGAAACCCTCCTCATGGAACGGATGGTCAAAATTAATACCGCGCTTGAACATTTCGATTTGGTCGGTAATCATGTCCTGCTTGTTATCAGTTGCATATTGAAGTGCACCCATGATTGCATCATACATCCACTGAACACCGTCAAGGTCATTGGTAGGCGCCTCTAGCGTATGACCATATGCTCCATGGTACATAGCGTACATTGGTGTGAAAATTGGCGGGTAATCATCCCAGCCTGCAGCGTCATCACGCTGAGGGACATAGACTCCCTCCATTGACTGATAGAGGCTGCCAGTAAATTTGTCCTTGTTCGACATGATTTGTGCTTCCATTGCCTCTGCCTGTTTATAGGCCCATTTATTGTAAAGGTCATATTCATAGTTTGGATTATGTGGAGGTGTACAAGGCTCAATCAGCCCCTGCTTATTTGGTGCATATCCTTTAACATAGCCATGGGTATCAAGGAAGACCATTGGGTTCCATTCCTTGATTAACGCTACAGTTTCCTGCGTTTCTGGCTGTGATTGCGTGATGAAGTCACGATTCAAGTCGATGCCCTCTCCATTAAAACGAGTAGCATTAATCCTGCCATCCGGATTTTGAACGACGTTGAAAATTAAGATGTTGTTCTCGAGAATTTCTTTTGTCTTGTCACCATTATCGAGAGCGAAACGCTCGATCAGCTGCATGACTGCATCACTGCCGACAAACTCTGTTCCGTGGATTGAACCGTTAATCATGACCGGAACCTTGAAGTCAGGATTATTTTGAATCCAGTCTTGAGCTTTTCCAGGATTCTTGAACATTTGTTTTCTTAAAGACTGGATTTTGCCAAACTTGCCCTGAGTATCAGGTGCAGCAATCGTGACGACATACAGAGGTTGTCCAGTAGATGATTTGCCCTTTACTTCCACCTTGATGC
>NZ_JBAVFI010000228.1:0-2480 GCF_049588175.1 Mesobacillus sp. | reverse complement strand
GCAAGTATGCCGATTTCACTTGGCCCGGCAATCATATCAATCGCCACATCGCCAAAAACTTCGCGCTTAGCGAGTGCAACATAGATGTTGCCTGGACCAGTAATCTTATCGACTGGCTTGATCGTTTTTGTTCCATATGCCAGTGCTGCGATTGCCTGGGCACCGCCGACTTTATAGATTTCTTTTACCCCGGCAATATCAGCTGCAACCAGCACACCTGCTGGGAGCTTGCCATCACGGTCGGGGGGAGATGCCATGACAATCCGTTCAACTCCGGCTGTTTTTGCGGGAATGACATTCATTAAAACAGAAGACGGGTACGCCGCGGTTCCACCAGGTACATAAACACCGACAGAATCAAGCGGTGTTACCTTCTGACCGAGTATCGAGCCATTTTCCTCTGTTGTCATCCATGACGGACGCAATTGTTTTTCATGGTATGTCCGGATGTTCCCTGCTGCTTCGGTAATGATATCAACAAGGTTCTGGCTCACCGTTTTATATGCTTCTGAAATTTCATCTTGAGTCACTCGAAAGTCATCAAGGGAAACTGAATCGAATTTTTCAGTATAAGCTTTGACTGCCTGATCGCCTGATTTCCGTACTGCGGCGATGATTTCCTGGACAGCCTTGCGCTGCTCTTCTGTACCGCCATCTACCGTTCTTTTCAGCGAGACACTGCCATCTATTTGTAAAATTTCCATTGAGAATCAATCCTTTCACAATCCAGGGAGATTGCAAATTCACAATCCAGTATGATGCTATTCAACAATTAAATCACATCGTTAAGCCGTTTGATCAAATCGCTGATGCGTTCATCCTTGATCCGGTAGCTGACCGGATTCACTATCAACCTTGAGGTTACGGTAGTAATCGTTTCATACTCAACGAGGCCGTTTTCCTTCAATGTTCTGCCGGTTGAAACGATATCCACAATCCTGTCTGCAAGGCCAATCAATGGTGCAAGCTCGATTGAGCCATTAAGCTTAATGATTTCGACTTGCTCTCCTTGTTCCCGGAAATAGGCCGCCGCGATGTTTGGATATTTTGTTGCGATTTTAGGTGCAACATCATTCATTTTCGTATCCGGAAGACCGGCAACTGCCAGGTAGCAGCCGCTGATTTTCAAATCAAGCAGCTCATATACATCTCGTTCTTCCTCAAGGAGAACGTCCTTGCCGGCAATTCCGAGGTCAGCGACTCCGTGTTCCACATATGTAGCGACATCCATCGGCTTGGCAAGAATAAACCGGAAGTTCTCATTTTCAACATCGATGATCAGTTTTCTTGAATCATCAAATTCTGGAGGCAGTTCAAAGCCTGCGCGTCTTAGCAGCTCGGCTGCTTCGTTAAAAATCCGGCCTTTCGGCATGGCGATTGTCAATTGATCGTTCATTCCATCGCCCCCTTTTCCGCTTTTCCAATGAGGAAGACGACATCTGAGAATGTATCGGAGCATGTATCCAGATTGCGGACTGTGCTGATGTCCTGCAAAACGATTCTTTCCCCATCCTCACGACGTTCTGCTGCGAGCTGGTAGGCTTCCCTTCGACGCTCAGGGCTGAAAAGAATGCATGTAACCGGTTCTGGCTTCCCTAAATCTCCAAGGCTTTCAAGCAGACGATCAAGTCGAAGTGCAAAACCTGTTGCTCCTGTGGATTTGCCGAATTTCTCAAGAAGCCTGTCATATCTGCCGCCATTGCCTATCGGGAATCCGACCATGCCTGCGTATACTTCAAATAAAATGCCTGTATAGTAGCTCATATGGCTGACAATCGTTAAATCGAATTTGATGCGGTCACTTTCGCCGAAATCTTCAATGACATCCCAAAGCAGTTTGAGTTCATCCAGAGCCACTCTGCCTTTGCCATTTTCAATCAGTTCAGCCGCTTTTCCGATTACTTCCGGACCGCCTCGCAGTTCGAGGAATGCCAGCAGGCGCTGAGTATCAATCGATGACAGCGGCAATGATTTTACATGCTCACGGTAGCCAACATAATTTTTCTCATATAAAAATTTCGTCAATTCCCTGGCACGGTCTTCAGTTCCAAGAATCTGGACAAACAGCTCATTGACAAAGCCAACATGGCCGACAGACAGCTGGAACTGTTCCAGGCCTGATTTTTTCAGTGAAGAAATCGCAAGAGCAATCATTTCGCCATCTGCACTGATGGAATCATCACCGATGCACTCGACTCCGATTTGTTCGAATTCCGCTGGCCTGCCTCCTTCACGCTGCTGGGCGCGGAAAACATTTGCCGAGTAGGCTAGTCTTAAAGGTACATGGTCGTTAAAAAGCTTGGACGCCGCAACCCTCGCAATCGGCGCAGTCATATCTGGCCGAAGCACCAATGTGTGGCCCTGCTGATCCAATAATTTGAATAGCTGCTGATCAAGGATTGCCGAAGCATTCCCAACTGTTTCGTAATATTCGAGTGTCGGAGTTTCAATGAATTGAAATCCCCAGCGCTTCATTTCTT